>JAUQXU010000470.1 GCA_030837935.1 Candidatus Brocadia sp. | reverse complement strand
GTAATCTGGATCTACTTCGATGGCCTTTTTATATTCAGCCATTGCCTCATCATACATCCCTTTTCGCAAATAAAGATCGCCTATTTCGTTGTGTACATCGGGGGTATTTGAACTAAGCTTATCATTGGCAGATTCTTTCTTTTCAATCGTTGAACTCTTTTCCATTGCGGAGGCATGAGAGGATTTAGACTCAGACGACACAACCTGTCTCATTTCGGTTACCGGTACAGATAAGGTTGCTATCTTGATTTCTCCTGCACGCAGTAAATTGAGTTTTGTTTCCTTGCCTGCAGTTCTTTCCATTATTTGTCTCAGGTGATTCTTGTTTTCAATTTTTTCACCATTCCATTCTGTAATAAGATCTTCTACCTTAATACCAGCATTTGCCGCAATGCTTCCCGGCATAACATTAACGACAATTACGCCGTTTTGTAATTTTTTATACCCAAACCATTCCCGATTCTCTTTCGTAAGATTGCATAACATAAGTCCCACAGGGTTGTAGGATTCTAAAAATACAACTGCCATACCCTTACACCACGATGTATGCCTTACACCGTAATCAGTACCCCCTAATTCTCCGTAACCTTGCCATGATTTTGAAGCTCCCGTGTCATATTGAACATTAATTACTGCCTGAGCGCCCACCCCTCGTGCCTTTTCCTTTATTTTAAAAGCCAAAATGTCATGACCCGTGAAACCAAACTCGCCCAGACTTACCTCACCCAACTTTTTGTAAGTAACATCGATATCCCCAGCGCAGACAAATATTTCTTCGCCTTTCTGTATATCAGAAGATTGTGATCCCTTTTTCGGCTCAAGGGTTGATTCTTCCTTTTTAAAGGGGGATATTTTTTTTAAATATCCATTAGACCCACACCCTGATACGAAAATAGCGAGAACAATACAGATACGTGTTTTAATATTCATTCTTTACTCTATCTTCTTTCTTTTTAATTTCGCCTTTATTTTTGATTCAATCTTAACGATATATCCATTGTAAAATTTTGTCTTTTTCAACTTGCTGACAAGCATAGGCTTTCCGGGAAAATTCGTGATATACAATCCTGCTAAGATTGTGAATAGTCCCGGACCTGGTGTAAAAATCATCATACAACCAATGATTATAAGACAACCACCACCGATGTTCTTCGCAACGTTCTTTACCGTCTTCTTCATCCGCATTTCCTCAGCATGAAATATTTACGAACGGGGCGTGACATCTTTATAAGTACCTTTTGTCCAACGTGTGCAGTTTCAATCGACTCATTGTATTCATTTCTGAGATCTAACAATACCTGGGTAAAATCTTCACTTAAACGTCTTCCCATTATTTCTATGGAAGTGTTACCCAAAATCCTGTTTTTTACCAATACCTCAGCCACATCGTCGGAAAGGACATTATTAATCATACCGAGATAATCATATTCTTTAATGTAAAAATTTCCAGGATGCGTTGTCTGACTATTATATCCTTGATTTCCGGAAAAGAATCCTGTTCCGTATTCCCTATGGCTAACCTTCTCAAGCTCTGATAACCACCTTGGATCATATGCGTATCCATGGGGATCTGCAAAATAACGATCCAACGCCTCCCGATATATCCTTGTCACGGCAGCAACATAATACGGGCTCTTCATACGACCTTCGATTTTCCACGCAGTAATTCCTGCATGTACTAATTCCGGAATATGTTGAATCATGCAAAGATCCTTGGAGCTCAGGATGAATGTACCGCTCTCATCTTCCACAATAGGATATGTTTCGTCTGGTCGTTTTTCCTCTTTCAGAACGTACTGCCACCGGCACGAATGGGAGCAGTCTCCCAGGTTTGCATGCCGGTTGGCCATAAAGCTACTCAGGAGACAACGTCCGGAATATGACATGCACATGGCGCCATGCACAAACACCTCAGTTTCTGCTTGAACATTGTTCGTGATTTCTCGAATTTCCCCCAGGGTTAATTCCCTGGCGAGTACCACCCGTTTTACGCCCTGTTTATACCAAAATTCAACTGATTTTGCACTGGTCGTATTAGCCTGCGTACTGAGATGAATCTGAATATGTGGGGCAATTTCTCTTATCGTTAAGAAAACACCGGGGTCAGAGACGATTACGGCATCTACCGGGATTTCAGCAAGTTTTTCTAAATAAGAACGTATACCATGAATATGATAATTGCGCGCAAAGATGTTTAATGTGATATAAATTTTTTTCTT
>JAUQXU010000469.1 GCA_030837935.1 Candidatus Brocadia sp. | reverse complement strand
AATCAAGAAGGTTATTTAGGTTAATTCGCTTCATGCTGACGCTATAGAAATCAACCGGGTCAAATTGTTTTGAGTAAACCTCGAATGGTTTTAGAATCAAAGGATTATCTTCATAATCCTCAAGTTCAATGTAATAGTTTCTCCCAACCAACAAGTAAATTTTGAAAATAGCGGTCGCTCGATCCTTCATGTTTTCAAGCGCCAAACTACCAACATACTTATCTTCACAGGATATGCTTGAGTGAATAGAGAACAGGCCTCTGATTTGCGCTCCTGATTTCAGAAGGTACGTCTTCGCTGTATAGATCAGCGCTGCGATTGACACTAATAGCGCGACGACAGAGTTGATTGAGGCTATGACGTTACTCAAGCTCATTTCCTGATTCGGCTAACGTTTATTTTTATGCTTCTTCTATCTTTGTCGATAAAATACATTTTACATATAACAAAGTCAATATGGGGTTAAATGATTATATTGAAAATCTGTTTATTATTCCATAAATATGCTTCATGTTTAATATTATAATGATTCTGTATAATAGAAGTTTTTTATATAAATTAAATGAATATCTGCTTGGATATTAATAAGACAAAAACATCAATCCTGATCAATCTTCTAGTAAATATTCACATCCATAGGACTCAAATAGTAAAGATATTTGTCTCTCAATTCAATACAATTAAAAACATGTAAGATTGTATTCAAACAAATATAGAATACCTAACTTGGCCAATTTGGTCTTATTTTGTGCTAATATTGTGCTAAAATTAATCGAATTTTATAGTATCGATTGAAACAAATAGAACAGATATAACGCTAACAAACCTTTAATTTACAATGTGAAACAGGAAACCAGTCCAATATCAAGGACTTAAGAATTTTTAATATTTTGCCCTTTCAGGGCTAACCATTTTATTATTCATTTGCAGGGGGCTTCTCCCCCTGCTATATGCTGAAAGCCCTTCGGGCAAAAAATTGATATATTTATTGTATACATCACAGCTACAATTTTTCAAAAAACTAAATTGATACCATGGTTTTAATGCCGCTGTGATGAAAAAAATATCGGGTTTTTATTTGAGAACAGTTTTCATTTGAGAAATCAATGTCCTGACTTCTTCCAGGGCCGCTTCCTTCGTTGTGAGATTGCCATCGAGTTGCTCTTCCTCAATTTTTGTCAAAATATCTTTAAACAGAGGGCCTGGTTTTAGCCCCATGATGATGAGGTCGTGGCCGGTAATCAGTGGTTTGGGTTTGATCTCTTCGTGGCTCAGTTTACTGAACATCTCCTGACAGAAATGATAGTCCGATAGGTCACCGCTGCTTGCAAGGGCATCAATCCTGCATAACTCCGCCAGTTCCGGATAACCTTCGTTTGCAAAGAGTCTCTTCAGTTTGTTCAGTCGCATCTTCTGGGCATCCTTAAAATAGAGGTGTTTCAGGACAAGCCAGACAATCCGCTCTTTTTCAGCATTAGATGTCTTCAGTCGATCACAGATCTTTGCCGTCATATCTGCACCCACCTTTTCATGCAGATTAAACCGAATCCGATCCAATTCCTCAAAGGTCGCAGTCTTGCCGATATCGTGCAAGAGCACCCCCATGGCTAAGGCAAATGATGGTTTTCCCATCCCCTGTTCAGTGACCGGAGCAAGCTTAGACAGGCATAAAAGGGTATGCACAAAGACGTCTCCCTCGGGGTGAAAGTTTTCAGGCTGGCGCACACCTTTCATATTGGATACCTCTGGCAGGATCTCGTGTAAAAGATGAAGTTCATCCAGCAGTTTGATACCGATATGGGGGTTAGGTCCGGTAAGTATCTTTTCCAGTTCTTCCCGTATGCGTTCGGCGCTGACCACATGAATTTGTGGCGCAAGCTGAACAATTGTCTGCCTTGTATCGGTATGGATGGGGAAATTAAAGCGGCATGCAAAGCGGGCAGCCCGTATCATACGCAGCTTATCTTCGGTGAATCGTTCGATGGGATTTCCGATAGTTCGGATAATCCCTTGAGAAATGTCCTCTCGTCCGCCAACGTAATCGAGTAGCTCGTTCTTAATAGGATCGTAGAGCAGACCATTGATGGTAAAGTCTCTTCGCTTTACATCGTCCTCAGGGGTACAAAAGGCTACATAATCAGGGTGACGGCCATCGCTGTAAGAGCCTTCTGTGCGGAAGGTGGCTACCTCAAAGTTGTGACCATTTTTGACAACAATGACTACGCCGAACTGCACACCAACAGGAATGGTCTTTTCGAAGAATTTCATGACATCCTGAGGTAAAGCGTTGGTGGCAATGTCATAATCGGCTGATTCCCTCCCCATGATCATATCGCGCACACAACCACCGGCAAAAAGAGCTTTATAGCCATGTTCTTGCAGGATTTTTATGATCTCTTTGGCGTTTTGTTTAACGGTCATGGATGAAGGGCACCATGAGGTGCTTGACAAAAACATTTTGAGATTCTTAGCAAAATGTAGTACCAACCTTCGTGCTCGGCCAATAGCGGGGAAGAAACCCCGAGCTACGGGATCCGTCATTTTCAACCTGAAACCCGCTTAAATAAAATGAAAATTCCTGTACAATCAAGTTAAGGAATTTCAATGGAAAGCGAAGTGCCGCTTCGCTCTCCAAGAATAGACTAATGAGTGTCTTTTACGCAAGTTGGATGATGCACGGTCCATCCAAAAATAAAGCAAATGATGGATTCGCTTTGCTTAATCCATCCTACTTATTTGATAATGCATCAATCGCAACCTAATTAAGCCTTTACCCATTAGCAATCAATATTGCATCGAAAATGGTCATCAATCACTGATGGCCGATTGCCTAATGCCTACTATTTACTGAAATTTATCTCCCCATTCGTAGTACACCCAGATGCGGTTCCTTAAAGGAATAGAGGTTGTGGACGGCACCCTCAGTTTGGGCTGATAGTGACCGCATTTCAAAGCGGAGTGTACCTTCATAGAGTCCGTTATGAAGTTCCTGAATGCTCCTGAATCCCAGCTCCTGTAATGAATGGAGCAGGCTTTGCATCAGATATTGAACAAGATGGATGGCTGACCCCTTATCTACAACCGTACCGGTAACACCCTGCGCAACTTTTATGCGGTCTTCGACGGAAAGATACCTTTTTCCCCCTCCTCTTTCCATTGCTTCATGAGATGCCATACCCCTATATTTTTTTACACGCACCCCACCTTCGTAAAAATATTCACCGGGGGATTCACTGGTGCCAGCAAGCAAACCACCCATCATAACCGTGCTAGCGCCCAGAGACAATGCCTTTATAATGTGCCCAATATTGGCTATGCCACCATCCGCAATAACAGGGATGTTGGCGTATTCCTTAGAGAATTTTGCAGCATGGTAGACAGCTGAGCCCTGTGCCCTTCCAACAGCAAGGGTGTCTTGCGTAATACAGATAGAACCGCTGCCCATGCCAATGCGAAGGGCATCGACGCCTGCACCAATTAATGATTTGCACTGTTTGGCGGTGACAACATTTCCTCCCACCACATCAAGCTGCGGGTATTTTTGCTTAATGTATTTGATCGTGTTAATTTGAAAAACAGAATCACCCTGTGAGGAATCAATCACGATAACATCCACACCGGCCTTAACCAGTTCAGCCAACCTTTCTTTATCTTCCTCTCGTGTAGAAAGTGCCGCCCCAACGAGGAGTTGCTTGTCCTTGTTTTTCGATGCAAATGGGAAGTCCTCGTTCTTCAGTAAATCGGTACGACTCATGAGGGATACGAGACGACCTTGTTTGTCAACAAGGGGAAGTTTTCCCTTCTTGCTTTCTTTGAGTATCCTGTTACCCTCGGCAAGTGAGATACCGGCTGGTGCGGTAACCAACTGAGTGGTCATCACCTCTTTTAATTTTTTGGTTCGGTTTTCCTCAAAATCAATATCCCTCTTGGTTACGATACCAACAAGTTTCGAGTTCAATGTGCCATCCTCAGTAATTGGGATACCCGAAAAGCCATGGGTTTCTTTGAGGATATCGACATCCCGAATGGTGTGGTTTGGGCTAAGGACAACTGGTTCTGTAATAAATCCGTTCTCGAATCTTTTGACCTGACGCACTTCTTTTACCTGTTCCTCAATGCTATTGTTGTAATGTATGATACCGATACCCCCAAGCATGGCCATGCTGATAGCCATCCTGGATTCAGTTACGGTATCCATGGGAGAGCTAACCACGGGTCTTTTGATCTTTATGTTACGGGTTAAGTTGGTTTCAAGACCGATCTTATCCCGGGTAAAGTCAATATGACCTGGTAGCAGGATAAAATCATTATAGGTGATCCCCCCTTCACGTTCAAAAAATGTTTTGGCGTCCAGTCCGTTGGGTGACATAGGATTTATTTCATTACCTCCGATTAAAAAACAACTATCTATTATACTTTAAACCATAATAAACATAAAAAAATAACTTGTCATTGTGAAGAGCAAAGCGACGAAGCAATCTCATACAGGGATCACTTCGCTATACCTCATAATGACATTTATATGTCAAATTGCATACGACAATCAAGAACTTTGGTAAGTATTTTAATGTATATTATGTAATTTATGTTCGTAGAAATCAAAGCCAAAAACCAAATCCCCATTATCAAAATTTTGATAAACCATACTCGATGTTTAATAGAATGTATAAATAAATAATACTATAGGAATGCCCCTTTTTTCATACCGGTAATTTTCTTACTCGATATCTTCCTTCTTCCACAACGATAATAGACCCTTTTATGAGGGCATCGGGTGATTCTTGTAAAACTTGGTTCAGCCGCTTGATTACATTGGCGGGTGTTTCATTTTCGAGCCTGAAAATTATTACACTTGGACTAGATTCTCCAGAAGCGGAAAGAAGACCGCCAAAATCAAGGTCACATGTTAAAACGATTCGTCCTTCATCTTTTGCTTTCGAGAGAATTTCTGCATCTAAAGAACGATTCATATTAACATCCCTGACATGAATGGCATTAAATCCTTGTTTATTTAACCATTTAACTGTAGTTTGAGATACACCCATATCGGCGAGAAATTTCATACACTTCAACTGACCGTAAAGTGAAGTTCTTCTTTTGTCAGCCAGGCGGCATATTGTAAGGCTTCCTTAATATCTTCTGGTTCAATATCCGGATATTCCTTGATTATTTCATCTGGTGTCATCCCATTTGCGAGAAGATTTACTACGAGCGCAACTGGTATTCTCATACCCCTTATGCATGCCTGCCCACCCATTATATTGGAATCAAATGTTATTCTTTTAAACTCTTTCATGTAATATCTCCGTGGCGTAAAATATTTATTTTTTTTAAATGACCTTTAACTACCGGTTCGAAATAATCATCTCATTACAGGCTATCGGTGCTGGCAGATTGATATAAAACATCCTCAACAGCAAGATTAAAAACCGGATCCCCAAGCCCCCGATAATTAAACTCTGGGTGGCAAAACTTCATAGGCAAAACATACAGAATCATCACAAAATCCATTTGCATGATACTCTCTAGGGCTGCGCACAAGAAGCAATACTTTAAAATCCCTACCCACATGATTATTCTTGATAGTTAAAGTTATAACGTTACTATCCTGCCAAATGTATTTAAATTCGCAGTCTATTTTTAAGCTGTACTGAAGATTAGCACCTAAAGGGTCACTTGCTGTGACAACAAACTCTACGACATCACCTATACGTAAACACATTTTGGTGTTTATAAAAGCCATTTGACCAAACGTATATATATTTCCCAGACTGTCTCGTGCGCTTTCTATTCTAGGGTAGTAATCTTCACTCGTCTCCTGTTTACTCCGATATCGGATAAGGCGCGTTCTAATTTCACCACTTATACCCAGTATTAAATGTTTTTGATGAGGGAGTAGTTCACGTCTGTGTGCATCTGGATCACGCAATTTTTCCAATTCAGTAAACAAAACCTCCATTGTTTTCCAATCACCCAGAGCCTTAGAAAACTCTCCTGACCAATGTTTCTTAAGTATCGTTTTAAGATCGTAAAAGTCTGCGTAATAAATCAACCGCTCTTCTACAACCCCCGACAGTTGCCGATTTTCTTCACTAGTTTTACGTTCTTCCCATTTCTTTATTCTTTCCTCAGAAACTCCGCATTTATCCAGCCAATTATCCCCAAAGGCTTTTTGCAAAACAACTGCAATGAAATCTCGTAATAAATTCTCTGTGTCTTTTAACGCTTGCGTTACATCCATGATTAATCCTATACTTCTAACTTAAGGACGGTTGGTGGTATCAAATATTCTTTCCCATTTATCGCCTATCGACAAAGTTCGCCTTCCACTATAGAGCGCAACGGAATAGCGGTCAGGTGGAGCGCCTTGTTATCTTTTTTATTTCAATTTCTTTTTTACCCATGCAGGACTTCTACGACAATCACGAACTCCATATACGAGCGCTGTTTCGTTCTCAACACGATGATAAACGGCAAATGGAAATCGTTTTGATAGCATACGATGGTATTTCCCAAAATGTAAGGGATGAATGCTGGCATTGATAATCAATGAATCTATATCCGATTTCTTATGTTTTTTTTAGCACTGCTCCAATCAATAAATTCTTCTCCTCTGTTTTTAATTCTTCCATCTCTTTCATTCAAAACTTCTTCATGCCAGGAGGGAAACGATATACTATCCGCTTTTCTACACAAATCATCTCAGATAGTTTCCATGGTTCGGATCTATTCTTCAATGGACATTTTTTCCAAAAGTAAAGTAATTTCCATTTTATTCTCATAAGGATAGTTCTTAGTTTTTATACAAGATAACGACTGAACTCAGCGAACGCCGCTTGCGGCGGTCCGCTGGAGGCTTTTAAGTGTTATGCGTGATTTTGCTTTTCCAAATGCGGTCAAGACGCCATGAGAAATCCTTCAAATACCGCTCTGCAACAGGCCGCAATCTCCGGTAATGAGATTCGAGGTCTCCCAGTTTGTCTCCTTTCTTGTTCTTCCACCGCGTAAACTCTGCAAGTTCCTCGTTAACTCGTTGCGAATGCTTAATAGAATTGTTCAAACAACGCAACTCATCAACAGACCGAGCGCATCGGATTTGTGTTTCGTCTATGCCTAGCGATTTAAGCTGCTTCTGGAACTCCTTGTGCCTAAAAACCTTCGTCGCGGCTTGAGTGCCAAACGCAAACAGTATGACCCTCTTCCTATACAACTCTATACATCTCCATAACCCGACAATTGCGAATTCCGCAAAAAGGCTGGTGAATTCATCGAGCTGCGCAAAATCATCAACTAACCAATCATCTGGAACATTATTAGAAGCTTTTGCCACCAATTGCTCCAGGTCTTGTTGCCCCAGCTTGCGGGCCCTACCGGTCAACTCCAAAAAATGGTCGATTCCCTGCATTTCATATTCTGTGATGCGCATATACATCACATACGGAGATCGAGATCGGTACTGGAACTTCTTGGCTTTTTTACGCATAACAACTAATTGAACAGTTTCTGTATAACATTACTTTTCGAATATGATCCTGAAATATTCTGCCATTTTTGTATTATCTCTATGAACCGACTACTCCTCTTATCACACTACTTGTAACAAAAACCTTAAAGATTGCAATTCTAAAGTTCTTTTCTTTTAAAACCATCAACCAGTTCTCAAAATGGGCTGATCAGTGTCGTATCTTTCAACTTTATAGCTTACAAAATCTCAAATTAATTTTTACAAGCCACGTCTGTCTCTTTATGTCTAAACACCGTCTTGTTAATAGGCTTTATATCCTTCAGAGTATCCATTTTTTCCTCTTTCACAACATAGAGATCAACTTGATTTTGCAGATTTAGCCATAGTTCTGCTGATGTCCCAAAATACCGTGACAGCCTTATTGCCATTTCAGGGCTGATATTCCTTTTCTCATTCACGATTTCATTTATCGTCCTAAATGTTGTATGTATCTCTTTTGCCAGTTGCGATTGAGTCATTCCTAAAGGTTCTAAAAATTCTTTTTTTAAGATTTCACCAGGATGTGTTGGCTTTCTTTTTAATGCAATCATATTCCCGCCTTTCTTTTAATGATAGTCTGTAATTTCCACATCGTAAACATGTGATCCTTCAAATCTAAATACGATACGGTATTGATCGTTAATTCTTATACTGTGCTTCCCTTCACAATCGCCTTTTAATACTTCCAGCCTGTTTCCATGTGGCACTTTTAAATCATTCAAGGTATGCGCTGCATTCAGATAATCTAATTTCCGTAATCCAATTTTACAGACAGAAGGAGCAAACTTTCTGCTTTTACCTGTTACATACAATTTCTCAGTATCTTTGTCTTTGAAGGATTTAATCACGGTCTTTTTACGATAGCAAAGATTCGTTTAAATACTGAGATAATATAACACATAAGGTTATATTAATAAAGAAATATTTACTGTAGTCAAAACGTAGTCAACTCAGTCGGAATCCACAGGAATAGGCAGGAAATGAATTTGTATCGTAAATTATTTTACTGCAAAATATTACAGTCATAAAAGACACGCTTCCATTCACTTACAAAAAACGGCAAAAATGCCCCTTTTACAACATCATATAGGGGTCAACATCAACCATCGTTTGCACGGTTTTTGATGGTTTTAGCATATCTGCGACACTTTGAAGGGCATTATGAATGCTTGTGTGGTTCTGTGCCTTTAATAAAATATGCCATCGGAACAGGTTGTTGATTTTCGGCACGGGGGCCGGTGAAGGTCCGAGTATTTCCAGCTTGTTTCCCTGTGTTTTGGCAATCTCTTTTAGCTTATCCGCAACAAGAGAGGATTTTTCTTTGGTTTTTTCCTCATGTGGGCTGCGAAAGACAATCCGTGCCAATTTCCCAAACGGAGGATAATTCAATTGTTTTCTATATCCCAGTTCTTTCCTTGCAAACCCTTCATAATCGTGGGCTGCTGCATACGTGATGCTATAGTGCCTGGGGTTAAAGGATTGCACTACCACTCGTCCCCCCTTCGTCCCCCTGCCTGTCCGGCCAGCAACTTGTAAGATGAGTTGAAAAGTCCGTTCGCTTGCACGGAAATCGGGCAGGTTCAGTAACGTGTCCGCCGAGATTACACCAACCAGGGTAACATTGGGGAAATCCAATCCCTTTGCAATCATCTGTGTACCAAGCAATATTTGAAATTCCCCCCCTTCAAATGCAATTAAAGCCTTTTCGTGGGCATCACGTACACGCATGGAATCGCTGTCCATCCGTATTATTTTATAATTGGGGAACTTGGCTTTAATTTCCTCTTCAATTTTTTCCGTCCCAAAACCACGATAGTTAATGTTATTGGCCAGACAATCCGGGCATGATTCCGGTGGATGGGTTTCTGCATGGCAATAATGGCACAATGTAGTATTTAATTTTTTATGAAAGGTCATGGGAATATCACATCGACTACATTTTAATACAAACCCGCACCGTTTACAGTTAATATACGGCGCAAACCCTCTGCGGTTCAAAAACAAGATCACCTGCTCCTTCCGGGCGAGGGATTGTTTCATGTAATATTCCAGCCGTTGGGAGATGATGTTGAATCCCCTGCGTTTACGAACCTCCTCCCCCATATCAACAATATCGACAGGTGGAAGTTGCCGTTCGCCAATCCTCCTGGAAAGGACGATCTTTTCATAGTTTCCGTTCAGTGCCTGATAGTAACTTTCCAGGGAGGGTGTCGCCGTACCCATGATCACCATGGCGTTCTCATAGGTTGCCCTGAGAACGGCGATATCCCTGGCATTGTACCGCGGGTTATTTTCCTGTTTATAGGTGTTCTCGTGTTCCTCATCGATAATAATCAGCCCAACATTTTTCAAGGGAGCAAAAATGGAGGATCGCGCACCAATGACGATATCCACCTTGCCTTCTTTAATATCGTTCCATTGTGATTGATGAACGGTTCCAAGTAGGTTGCTGTGTAATACGGCTACTTTGTTGAATCGTGCCTTTATCCTTTGAATAGTTTGCGGGGTAAGAGATATTTCAGGAACGAGGTATATAGCCTTAAGACCGTGTTCAAGCACCTTGGTAATAGTTTGAAGATAAAGTTCTGTTTTCCCGCTTCCTGTAATGCCGTGAAGCAATATAACACCCGGCTTGGGTTGTGTAATATTGTACAGCAAAGATTCCTTTTCCCCATTACATGTCTTTACCTCTCCCTCCGCATTTTCTTGTAAAGAACCTCCCAGTTTCCATTCTTCTGAAGGAGGGAAACTATATGCTTTCGATTTTACCGCCCCTTCATCCCTTCCTTGCGAAGGAGGTGATAGAGGGGTGGTTGAAGATGATGGTATTTGATTGCGATTGTAAAGCTCTGCAAGTTTTTTGCAAATGATATCGAAGGCGTTTTGCTGTTCCTGGGTAAGGGTTAAATGTTGCTGCAATTGATCGATGTTACGAGGCGTGTTTGCAGCATCCTGGAGTTTGTTTTCAAGAATGATAAACCCCTTCTTTTCCAATTGACGAAGGCCGGGCATCTTGCAGCCACTGATGCGGATTAATTCTTTAGCGCTTATTTCATCAGGATGTTCTAAAAGGATTTCCAGTACCCTGGCCTGTTTTGGTGCGCGGGTTTTCATCTGTAAGAAGGCTTCCTGATTGAGGGCTGAGGTATGTCCGCTACCTCTCACAAAGGTGTTCCATTTCTCTTTTATACGGCTGCGAACAACGGGTGGAATAACAGCGTAGATCGCTTCCCCCCACCCGCAACAGTAATAAGACGATAACCACCGTGTGATCTTCAGCATGAGATCGTCAGCCAGTGGGGTCTTATCGATTACGTCAATAATGTCCTTTATTTTATATGGGGAAGGAGTATCCGTAAATCCGACACAAAAACCTGTCATTGTTTTATTGCCAAAGGGTATTTTTACCCGCATACCAGCGGTAAGGGTTTCTCGTAAGTGTGGCGGGACGCTATAATGAAACACCTTATTTAAAGGGATATTGACAACTACCTCTGCGTATAATTTTTGACACAGTTGACTTGCTTGCAGGGTCTGATTCTCTGATATTAGATCAATTTTACCTATGGGGGATGGGTCTTGATTTAAAAGGCTGGTATACATAGATCCTTAATTTTGAATAGTAAAATGGAATGGTAAGATACTAGCAAAATATGGAACATCATGCAAGGTATATAAGGCGCAACGTAGCAGTTCTCATGCGTGTCATTGGCTTGAACAAGACATAAGCGCGTACTCACGGTTTTTGCTTTTATGCGATGATCCAATATCTAAAATCGTTTCACCAGATACCGATTCCATAATACCACAATCCAATATTTGATTTTCGATAGATGCGGTATAGACCTCTTCTTTCCACCGTATCCTCGCCCTCCAGGAACTGAAAGACCCGGTGGATAAAATTATTATATTAACCCCCTCTCAAAGTTTCCTATCAATGAATTTTTAACCTTGTTTTTATTTTGACCATTCAGGAATATGCCCTTTATCATTTCCGGCGTATAATCCCGGTAACACAGATCAATCCTAAAATCCCTCTGTCCGGCATCAAGGAGTTTTGGAATAAGATGGGTAATTGAGAATGGTCTTTCGCCAATAACCACGGTCTTACACCGATCATTCATGGCCATAAACCAGTCGCCGTATTCATTTTCTATCATGAGCTGCTTGAAACTACACTGATTCATTCCGGGACACCTTCTTTTCATATTCGCCCATACACAGGTCTCAGAAGTAAAGAGCGGGATATCCTGATACATGATCACATCCGCATCCTCAGAAAACAGTGTCCGGAGATTCTCTTTGTCATCCTCCGGGGACAAGGTATATCTGGTAAAGCCCAATTCCCTCAATTTCATTGCAGAAAGCGGATTCAGACAATACAAGGGATAGTCGGCATACAAGAGCACGTCCTCTCCCTCAAATAAACCCATGGCACCCGGATTGGAAATCTGGAATTGTCGAAAATTTTGGGCTATCAATGCTTGCACGGCTTTTTTAAAATATTCATACGTTTCAAATCCACACCCATTATCTCTCATAATGACGGGCAAAGAGAAAACAACCTTGTCTTTTAACTTTAATAACATATTAATAGCGTCATCCTCCCTCATAAAGAGGGTAACGGTTTCATCTGAGGACAAATCGCCACCCCCCTTATCCCATCCTTCCGAAGGGGGAGATGAAGGGGAGATGTTTTCAGCCTTCTTTGTGAGGTTTCTGATAATTTCATCTGTCAGGACAATGTATATCTTACAAATCTTTTCTAAGGAAATATTGTTCAAATAAGATAATTTATCTATCCTCACGGAAAGCCGATACCCCTCCTCAGAAACATTTCCTGCTGAAAATTTATTATCCGAATTGCTCAATTCAATACATTTTCCCTTCACCCATTTCTTTATTTCTTCACACCGGTATTCCCTCTCCTTTTGCCATACTTCCAAAAGGTTTTTGAAATAATCTCTTCTGATTTCATTTAATACACTTAATGGAACAAATACCTTTTCACAAATTTCTGCATGAATACCAGCCAGCTCAAATGGTGTCTCACCAAGACGAGAAAAGACTTCTCTTATCTGTTCTTCTCCAATTACCCGGTTCATTCCCTTTTCCAGTTTCACAGGATAATCTTTGACAAATGAAAATTCCTTGATAGCGCTTCTTATTCTTATAACATCGGACATTATCTTAATATCCAAATCCACAGATATCTTTGTGGGTATAAGTTTTTTAGGAATTTTTGGGGTAAATACTTCGTTGATCTTCTGGGAAGAAATTATATAGAGCCTTGCACCTGCCCTCAATTGTTGATCAGAATCGATAGCAGCAACATCACCGCTCTTGATACCAAACACCTTTTTTCCATGCATCTTCATTGCCTTAACATGCAGCAAGGTGGGTTTTGCCGAAACTTGTTCAAATACCTGTAACAAATCTCTTACACCAATATCGGCATGCGCCTTTATTACTATGTGACCCTTCTCAGACTTTATTACCTCCCCTGCATACGACCCTATGTTTGCTGGATATGACGGATTAATCATATCTGCAGCCTTGACTTGATTATCCTCTGGCAATTGCTCAATCTTATCTGGCAACAGTTCACCCCCTCCCCTAACCCCTCCCACCAGGGGCGGGGAACACTTATTACCAGCATATTTCCTTCCCCTTGATGGGGGAGGACAAGGGTGGGGATGAGTTGTTACCTTATCTGAAACCTTTGAGGAATTTATAACTACCCCTTGCTCCCCTCTTTCGTAAGGAGGGAAAGAAAAGTTGTTTTCCGCTTGATGGTGAACAGATTTATGGTGTGCATCTCTTTCCGTCTGCTGGTAACGTTCCTGAAACAGGTATGAATGCGTTGTTTCCCGGCTAAATACCGTCTTTATCCTGCGGATCGCCCCGGCTTCATCGCACAGACTGCCATCGATCGTCTGTCGATAGATATCTGTCACTACGGCCACGTATTCAGGAGATTTCATACGACCTTCAATCTTAAATGAATGGACACCTGCAGTCATGAGATCGGTTATCCGGGAAAGGGCGAGAAGGTCTTTCATAGAAAAAAGGTAGCCTCCTTCGCCTGATGGAGATTTATAATACATCCTGCATGGCTGTGCACATCTCCCGCGGTTTCCACTCCTGCCGCCTATCATGCTGCTAAAAAAACACAAACCCGAATAGGAATAACACAGGGCACCGTGGATAAAAACCTCTATCTCTATCGAGGAATTCCGGGAGATATTTTTCATTTCATCAATTGACAATTCCCTGGCCAGAACAACCCGTTTAAATCCCATCTTTTCCAGTTGTTTAACCCCGGCAAGATTGTGAATGGCCATCTGGGTGCTGGCATGAAGATTAAATTGAGGGAATTGGGATTGCAGTAAATAGAGAAACCCTATATCCTGAAGAATCAGGGCATCGGGTTGCAGTTCTTCCAATGCAATTAAAAAGTCGACAACCCTTTCCAGTTCGTGTGTTTTCAGCAAGGTATTCAAAGCGATATAAACCTTAACAGACCTTCTGTGGGCACAGGCAATGGCCTTGCTGGCATTATCCAGGGTAAAGTTCTGAGCACCTGCACGGGCACTAAAATCTTCCAAGCCAAAATAAACGGCATCCGCCCCATTTTCAATGGCAGCGAAAAAACTCTCCATATTGCCAGCGGGGGATAATAGTTCTGGTTTTCTATTTGGGAAATAAGGCGTGGACATGAATATTGATGAGATAATCAAAGGTTGTTTACAAGTTTTTTATGTCTTTTTGTGTCTTCTCATTTCTTTTGATTCTATCAGTATTTTCAAGTCCTTCAAGGGAATTTAATTCTTGTCTCTTTTTACTATTAGGTACGACATAAGATGGTATGGGTATGGTCGTGGGACGAGAGTTCCGTTTCCTTTTGGGGGAATCATGCCTTTTATCCGCCTTGAATTTCCACAACGTTGTTATTCTTGGCGAAATTCATCACCATAACAAATTCGAAGAATTGGCTTACAAAATTATAGAAAACAGAAAATCAGGTAAACCTTTAATTGTGGCGCCAGAAATAGACTTTGACCAGAATCATCTTATCGGAAACTTCGATGGCGATAAGATAAAGCTCCCGCATGTAATAGATTTCTCAGGTTACAGAAACTTTCTGCCTAACCTGTCAAGACTACAAAGGTCAACCGATCTGCTAAGGGTAAAAGCCATTGACCTGGTATTGGATAAACCAGGGAAAAGAGATCCTTGGTTGGCTGAAGAAATAATGGATTTACTAGAACAGGGTATGTACCTTAAACCACCAACGAATCTGATCGTTTAGGGTATTACTTAAACTTTTTTAGGAATGTGCCGATTATTTAAGATGATTGCAACGTTGTCTTAAACAATATTTTTCATAAGTTCTTATTTTAATTTAAAAAAAGTTTTTAAGATGGGAGGAAGACGATGAAAAAACATTTTACTTTAATAGGATGGTTTTCTTTGGTAACAATTCTATCGTTGATAATTGTTACAAAAGGTTATAGTGTTGAAACTCCAACGCCTACCCCAACGATAACACCTGTGGCAACACCAATACCCACGCCTGGCATTATAAATGCTGACGTTAAGATAAAACCCAAAACCCTCAACCTCGATAGTGAAGGCAAATTCAAGGCATTTATTAAACTTCCTTCGCCCTATGATGTTAATGATATAGTAACTGATAGCGTTGAATGCGAAGGGGCAAAAGCCATTAAGGGAAAAGTAGGCAATGATCGGTTTATCGCAACATTTAACAGACAAGACCTAAATTTAGATTCCACAATAAACTTTTACAGAGGTCAGAAAAAAGACGAAAAAGAAAAGCAAGAACTCACGGTTACAGGTGAGTTAGAAGACGGCACAAGATTCGAAGGAACCGATACGGTAAAAGTCAAAACCCGTCCCTAAAAAAATACCCATGCAAATACATGGGGAAAGAATAACGGCCAACAATGGAATCCGGTGGACGGCTTACAGTTACCGCCAGTGCTTGCCGTTAGCTCTTTGTTTTCAATAAATATTTAGTAGCGTTGTCAAGTGGAGACCTGGCAACGCTACTAAAATTTAGAGGGGAGAAAAGTAGCGTAAAATAACAAGTTAATTTTACCCCTTATAAAACAGGCTTACTCCTAATTCCTTGGAAAAATACTTTTTGGACAACCCCCGCTACCTTAAAACCGGCTTAAATACAATGTGAATTCTTAGACTGTTCAAGTTAAGTTTTCGCAAATTTGAGAAGGAATGATGATTTGTGATTTTAGATTCACAGTTTGGGATTAAAAATCGCAAATCCAATAATGTTTTGATTTTGGCTTATCCAGGCTGGGAGTGGTTAGTTGTTTCCGTCATTTACTGAACGTATTTTTATTTAATACCTCATACATGGCAATCTGTTCTTCCACGCTTAACTGTCTTGCCTTGTGCTTACTGCACAAACACATGGCGCAGCGTTCGTCACTGCAAAACTGACAACTAAAACAGTCTTCACAAGGATATTTTTTGTCTTGACAGGTACCCATTTTATTATGACAGGAAAAATTAGAAATTCACTTTTGGCACTTCTTTTTCAACCTCGGCAACCTCAAAATACTTCGCCTCGGTAACCCCTGCGCGTGCGGCAAAGAACCGGCCATAAAAGCTTTTAATATAAGTATTGACTTCCCTGACAGCATCATTGTAACGTTTGCGTTCAACGGAGATGCGGTTTTCCGTGCCTTCCAAAGTATCCTGCATCTTAAGAAATGATTCGTTTGCCTTTAAATCCGGATAAGTCTCACGAAACATTAAAAGTCGAGATAAAAAACCTTCGATTTGTGTTGCAGCTTTTGCCTTATCTTCTATCGTTCCTGCACTAAAATACCCCTTACGGGCCTCTGCGAGTTTTTCAAAGATTTCCTTTTCGTGCGAGGCGTAACCCTTCACGGTCTCTACAAGGTTGGGAATAAGATCGTAACGCCTCTTGAGTTGCGTGTCTACCTGAGACCATGCATTCTTTACATTTTCATTGAGGGCAACAACCTTATTATACCCCTTAATATACCAAACACCGAAGATAATGCCCACACATACGATGACAGCGATAACAGGTAATATCTTCTTCATAATCTTTTTCCTATCGAATGAAATTACATTAAACCACGAAGTTCACAAACGGCACAAAGTGAAAGTACAAAGAATCTACAATCTTAGATTTACGATTTGGGGTTTGGAATTTTAAATCGCAAATCGCAAATTATAATTTATCACCAGCGTCCTGAAGCGCCCCCGCCACCAAAAGAACCACCGCCACCGCCACCAAAGCTGCCAAATCCTCCAAATC
>JAUQXU010000468.1 GCA_030837935.1 Candidatus Brocadia sp. | reverse complement strand
CAGGGCATCTGCTCCTAACTCTATCGCAGCCTGTGCGTCTTCATTGTTGGTAATCCCACAAATTTTAACCCTTATATTTTTCTTCTCATTCACGACAATCAACTTCTTCCTGAAATAAAGGTCTCGATCTCTTTTTCTATTGGACTCACGCAAGCCCCCTCGTTTTTAAAAATTGCTGAATTGCCTTAGCTTGTACATCACGCAATTTGCTGGTGTCAACATATATCCTGAATGCAAGTGAATAAAATTCATTGAACATGCCTGGTTCTCTTTCATAAAGGATCATGCCACTTTTTACTGCAGAGAATTTAGTGTCTAAAATGCCGTTGGCCGGTAAATACCATGACTATGCCATGTTCGTCGGCTGCGGCAATCGATTCATCGTCCTTATTCGAACCGCCCGGTTGAATAATTGCCACCACGCCGGACTTGGCCGCTACATCAACGCTGTCCCTGAACGGGAAAAAGGCGTCAGATGCCATCACAGCGCCTTTCACCCTATCGCCTGCCTTTTTGAGGGAAATCTCCGTAGAATCGATGCGACTCATCTGACCAGCGCCCACACCTACTACGGCCTCGTCCCTGGCCAACACAATACTGTTTGATTTTACATGCTTACAAACGATGAAGGCAAACCGCAGATCGGACATTTCCTTCTCGGAGGGCTTTTTCTTTGTAACTACCTTAAGGTTTGCAGGATCATATACGGATAAATCCCGCCCCTGTAAAAGTATCCCACCAACAACCCGTTTCATATCGTAGGCGCACATATCCACTGCATTTGCTGATAAGGCGCCGGTCTTTAAAAGTCTTAAACTGCTTCCCCACTTACGTTTTGTGGTGAGTATCTCTATTGCCTGTTGTTCGAACTCCGGGGCAATGATCGCCTCTACAAAATGACCCGGTTCCGTAATAGCTTCCGCCGTTGCCACATCCACGGTCTTGTTTAATCCAAGGATACAGCCAAATGCAGATATGGGATCGCCGTAGTATGCCTTTTTAAATGCCTCAGCAAGGGTATTCGCAGATGCGGCGCCACAGGGATTTGTATGTTTTATCACAATGGCTGAAGGCCGTTCAAATTCTTTCACCAATTCCAGTGCGGCATTAAGGTCTATAATATTGTTATATGAAAGCTCTTTCCCATACAACTGCTGGGCATTGGACACACACGGTTCCTGGACATTTTCCTCTACATAAAATGCAGCCGTTTGATGAGGGTTTTCGCCGTAACGCAAGGCCTGCCGCTTCATATAGTCCAATGAGAGCGCTGTGGGAAAACCACCTTTCTCCTTATCCAGGCTATCAAAATAGTTGGCAATAATTCTGTCGTAGCGGCCCGTTGTCCTGAATGCCTCAATGGCCAGTTCAAAACGCATTTTTTCGGAAATATCATGGTGATTAGCCTTGAGCTCTTCAATGATAAATTCATACCGCCTGGGATTCACCACGACGATCACATGCCGGTAATTCTTTGAGGCAGAGCGAATCATCGAGGGGCCTCCGATATCGATATTTTCAATCGCCTCTTCCATACTCACGTCTTTTTTCGAGATCGTCTTTTCAAAGGGATATAGGTTAACAACGACCATATCGATGGGTTTGATTCCCAGTTCCTTCATCTGTTTTTTGTGGGTTTCGTTATCTCTTAAAGCCAATAACCCCCCATGCACCTTGGGATGCAAGGTCTTCACACGGCCATCCATGATTTCAGGAAACCCTGTGTGCTCGGATATTTCAACTACACGGATACCGTTATCCTTAAGTAATTTTGACGTACCTCCTGTGGAGATGATTTCGACTCCTATATGCTGTAACTCCCTGGCAAACTCCACGATTCCTGTCTTATCGGAGACGCTGATAAGCGCTCTTTCCACTCTCGCCATTTTTTCCCTCTCCTTAACATTTAATTAGGCCTTCGGCAACTTGTATTTGGTTACCCCCCTGTGTCCCCCCGTTTACGGGGGGGGGATTATGGGGGGGTGTTTGAAATTCCTAGGCATTGAAATAAGACTTATTCCATAACAATTTGGCGATTTTAGCAGAATGCAAAAATCAAGTCAAAAGAATACCTTGCGTTGAACCGTGTCCTGAGAGTTTTTCATTGACTGTCTTTGTCTTTTTTGTTTGAATCGTCTTTCCGTCATCTAAATTTCAACGTATTAATTAAGGAGGGGGGATTATGGCTACTCATAAATTAAGGGTGTTTTGTACCCCGTTTTGTCCAAAGTGCAATGAGCTGTTGGCTTACCTGAACAAGCGAAAGGCAGATTTCGTCTCCTTTGATATTGATAAGGACGATAATGCAAGAAAAGAAGTCATCAAAATTGTTGGAAACGATGATGTCGAATCACTCGACAAACTGCCAATCGTTGTCGTTGGGGATAAGGTGCTCTATGGCTTTAATAAGAAAGAGATTGATACGTATCTCCGCTAAATTTACACTTGACTTTTATACTCAAAACGTTTAGCCTTTTGAAAATTTTTTCAACAATTCAGTCCATTGTTATTCCTGCGAAAACAGGGATCTGTGTTTTTATGAACTATCTTTAAACAACCGGATATGGCAGAACAAAACAACCTGAAAGAATTTACCAAGGGGATTGTTCAATATAATCCCATGTTTGTCCTGGTCTTAGGGCTATGTCCCAGCCTTGCGGTTACAACCTCAGTAAAAAACGGGGTGGCAATGGGTGGGGCGGCAACCTTTGTGCTTATCTGTTCCAATTTTATTATTTCTGTCGTACGGTCGTTCATCCCGCGCGAAATCCGTATTCCATGCTTTATTGTCGTCATTGCTGCATTTGTAACCATGGTGGAATTGCTTATGAAGGCATACCTACCGCCTGATTTAAATGCATCGCTGGGGATATTTATTCCGCTCATCGTAGTCAATTGTATCATCATGTATCGGGCGGAATCTTTTGCTTACAAGAATAAACCACTGGTCTCCATTCTGGATGGGGCAGGTTTGGGATTGGGGTGGACACTCTCGCTGTGTCTTGTTTCCGCCATACGTGAGATACTTGGGGCGGGAACGATCTTTGGTCTCAAAGTGTCTGAATCATATCAACCTGCTTCCGTGATGATCATGGCCCCCGGTGCGTTTATTGTATTGGGACTCTTATTGGGTTTCTTTAACTGGCGAAAACTCAGGAAGAGTGAAAAAAGTATGAAGGCATATATGAAACATGATTAAAGAAATTGTTTTAATTATTATTAGTGTGGTTTTTGTCAACAATTTTGTCCTGGCAAAATTCCTGGGACTTTGCCCATTTCTGGGCGTTTCCCAAAAGACATCGTCGGCAATGGGTATGGGCGTGGCGGTGACATTTGTCATGACCCTTTCCTCGGCAATTACGTGGATTGTATATAATTTCATCTTGTTACCTGGTGATGCAAATATTATTGCAAAGGTCTTTCCATCCATACGGGAATTGGGACTTATAGAAGTATTAAAAACGATCAGCTATATCCTGGTTATCGCAACGCTGGTACAACTGGTAGAGATGATGCTCAGGAAGATGGTGCCCGCCTTATATGAAAGCCTTGGTATTTATTTGCCGCTGATTACAACCAATTGTGCCGTATTGGGCGTAGCGCTTTTAAACACAACCGATTCCCCAAAACATCTGGGATTTTTACAAGCCACGGTGCAGGGATTTGGGGCGGGGGTCGGTTTTACTGTGGCCATGCTTCTGATGTCTGGAATTCGGGAGCGTCTGGCTCTTGTCAACATCCCTCAATCCTTACGGGGCATTCCGATTGCTTTCATTTGTACGGGACTCATGGCCCTGGCCTTTTTTGGATTTTCGGGGATGGTTCAATAAACTATGCGACACGTTATCTCTCTCCTCGTAGAAAACAAGGTTGGCGTTCTGGCCCGTATTACTTGTCTCATCAGCGGAAGGGGATTCAATATCGACAGTCTCGCTGTTGGAGAGACGGATAATCCTGCCCTCTCACGGATGACTATTATCGTCAGGGGAGACGATGCCATCCTGGAACAGGTCAGAAAACAATTAGGAAAGATTATTGACGTAATCAAGGTAATCGACTTTTCCAGCGAAGAGTTTGTCGAACGTAACCTCATGCTCCTGAAGGTCAACGTACCGGCGGGGAAAAGGGGTGAAATCATTGAAATTGTTGAAATATTCCGGGGAAAGATCATCGACGTAAGCCAGAAAGATCTCGTTATTGAGCTTGCCGGCGCCGAAGACAAACTCGAAGCAATGATAAATTTGCTGAGACCCTATGGTATTAAAGAATTGGTAAGGACAGGAAGCATTGCTATTGGTCGTGGCACAAAGTAAATTTTTTTGAAAGGTAAAAGGAAAAATTGATATGCTAAAAATGTACTATGAAAAAGACGCCGACATTAGTATGCTGAAAGGGAAAAAGATAGCCGTAATAGGATACGGCAGCCAGGGACACGCCCAGGCGCAAAACCTCAAAGAATCCGGCATGGAGGTAGTCGTATCCACGAGAACAGGCACGCCTAACTATCAGTTGGCAGTCAAACACGGATTTAAGCCTATCAGTGTAGAAGAAGCTGCACAACAAGGGGATTTCATTCAGATACTCATGCCTGATGAAACACAAAGATCAGTTTATGATGCCCAAATTAAACCCCATTTAAAAGACGGAAAGACGCTGTGCTTTTCACATGGATTCAATATCCATTTTGGACAAATTGTACCGCCACCCAACATAGATGTTATCATGATAGCCCCTAAAGGACCCGGTCATCTTGTCCGGAGTGAATTCGAAAAGGGGGGTGGTGTCCCGTGTCTTATGGCTATCCATCAGAATGCCACAGGAAAGGCCAAAGAAAAGGCCATGGCCTATGCGCATGGAATTGGTGGCACACGGGCCGGCGTAATGGAAACTACCTTTGCTGAAGAAACGGAAACAGACCTTTTTGGAGAGCAGGCCGTACTCTGCGGCGGGGCAGCTGCGCTCGTCAAGGCAGGGTTTGAAACGCTGGTAGAGGCGGGATACCAGCCTGAACTCGCCTATTTTGAATGCATGCACGAGCTGAAACTGATTGTAGACCTTTTTTATCAGGGCGGTCTCAGTTATATGCGTTATTCGATTAGCAACACTGCTGAATACGGAGATCTTACCCGCGGACCACGCATTGTTACGGAAGAAACCAAGAAGGAGATGAAGCGGATATTATCCGAGATACAAAGCGGTCAGTTCGCGAGGGAGTGGATATTGGAAAATCAGGCGGGACGACCCGTTTTCAATGCCCTGGAGAAAAAAGACAGAGGACATCTCATCGAAAAAGTTGGCAGGGAATTGCGGAAGATGATGAAATGGATTAATGTCAAAGAGGTGTAAAGTAAAACGATCACCAGGTTTTTTCCCCATCGGGATACCTTGATTGCATAGGAATTTTCATTTTATTTATGCGGGTTTCAGGGTGGCACAAAATCCCCCTGAGAAAAGCTTGCTATAAAATCCCCCTTAACAAAGGGGGTAAGGGGGTTGTAAAAGTGTTTGGAAAAACACAACCCCCTTTATCCCCCTTTGTTAAGGGGGACAACGCAGGACTTAATTT
>JAUQXU010000467.1 GCA_030837935.1 Candidatus Brocadia sp. | reverse complement strand
ACGGATGGTATCTTGCTAATGGTACCTTGGCTACTCCCCGTGGCGCTGGTTATGATGACGATTCAAATGATTTAGCTCAAGAAGTTGACCTGACAGTAAGTTATCAATTGTATAAGAATATAGGTGTCCTTGCTGGTTATTCCTTCTTCATGGCTGATGACTGGATGAAGGATAATCTTGATGACGTTGATACGAGCTGGGGTTATTTACAGACAACTGTCACGTTTTAACGTGTAAAAGGACGTCCATTTGTTTCCTAAAGGCAATGGGTGTTCTGTTGTGTCAATTCTGGAAGAATGGGTGTTGCTTTTGCAACACCCATTTTTTTTGGTTAATATATCAGGGAAGTAAAAATCGATTTAACTATGAATAACATGTATTATCCTTCATATGATGAATTTAAACACTTGGCAACATTGGGTAATTTAGTACCTGTTTATCGCCAATTGTTTGCTGATACCCTTACGCCTGTCTCTGCATTTCAAAAGATCTCTGATACGGGAGTCGCTTTTTTGCTCGAAAGTGCTGCGGGGGGAGAAAAGATTTCCAGATATTCTTTCCTTGGCGCAAATCCATTTATTGACTTTACGGCGTTTGGTCACCGTATAGAAATAAAACGTGGAGATAAAGGAAAAGAGGTGGTACATACACAGGATCCTTTGGAGATTTTAAATAAGGAGATGATGGCCTTTGCTCCTGTCCAGGTGGATGGTTTACCTGATTTTTTCAGCTGTGGGGTAGGGTATATAGGATATGATACGGTACGTTGTTACGAGTTATTACCCAACATTCCTGCCGATGATTTATCACTTCCGGATATCCAGATTATGTTTTATGACTCCGTGATCATATTCGATCATTTGACAAAAACCATTAAGGTGGTTTGTGCTGCTAAGATTGATGAAAGCCCTTTGGAAAAAGTATACCATGAGGCAATCACTAAGATTGATCGCATCATTGAGAAGCTGAGAACGCCTGTAATGTCGCTAAGCGATGATATTGCTACGGAAAAGGAAATTAGTATTGCATTTTCATCAAATTTTGAAAGGGCTGATTTTCTTAAGGCAGTAGAACGATGTAAGGAATATATTCGTTCGGGAGATGTATTTCAGGTCGTGATCTCTCAGCGATTTAAGACGCAGACATATGCTGACCCGTTTCGTATTTATCGTGTCTTACGGGTTATCAATCCTTCTCCCTACATGTTTTATCTTAAAATGAATAACCTGAAGCTCATTGGATCATCTCCCGAGGTTATGGTGAAGGTCGATGGTAAGAAGGTTGTTGTGAGACCAATTGCAGGCACGAGGAGAAGAGGAAAGGACGATGAGGAGGATGTTCAGTTTACAGAAGAATTAATTGCCGACCCTAAAGAGAGGGCGGAGCACATCATGCTTCTGGATTTGGGAAGGAATGACTTGGGAAGGGTGTCACGGTATGGCAGTGTTCATATTGATGAAAAGATGTTGATTGAAAAATATTCACATGTAATGCACATAACTTCGAGTGTCTGTGGTGAATTGGAAGAGGGTAAAACTGCGTTTGATTCATTAAAGGCATGTATGCCGGCTGGTACTCTATCTGGAGCGCCTAAGATAAGGGCAATGCAGATTATTGATGAAATAGAACCAACGAAACGGGGTCCCTATGGAGGGGCAGTTGGATATTTTGATTTCTTCGGCAACATGAACACGTGCATTACTATTCGGACTATTTTATTAAAGGGAAACGATGCTTATATTCAAGCGGGTGCCGGAATTGTGGCAGATTCAATACCAGAACGGGAATACGAAGAAACTGTGAATAAAGCAAAGGGATTGCTTAAGGCAATAGAAATAGCTGAAAAGATGACTGGATAGGCAGATTTTAAGGGGGCGTGGTTCGAAAATAATAATACCGGGTTGTTTTGTCTCAAGCCGCCTTAATGCTTGCCTCGCCAAGAATCCGAGCTGTTATAACGGTAAAATAATAATCGAAAATATAAAAATGGACTTTAGGGATTTTTAGATGAGCTTTGCAAAGATTGTACAGTTAATAGGAATTATTTTAGTGCTAAATGCCCTCTACTTTGGTATTGCAAAGGACTCAATGAAGGTAGAAGTCCTTTTGTTGTTCATTGGGGGAATGGTTTTTTATGCAGGGCGTATTGTAGAAAAGAGAAGGAAGTGATTTTGCGACATAAAAGTATAAAATTCTTAACGAGGGATTCTCGTTTTTTGTTTGGAAGTGCGGCCTGGCGTGAATTTGTCGTCAGGGTAGACGATTATTTATCCTCTTCAATGATCTCGGTTGTAAATATATCAATTTCGACATCTTTATTTTTCCATGCGTTGGCCGGTAATCCTGCCTTGCTTGAACAACAATAGGACAGAAATTCTTCCTTATTCCAGCCGGTTTCTGTTGCTACCTGAGGTAGAAAGCAACCCACGTGAAAGTTTTTTTTTATAAAAATGCCATGCTTGCCAAGTTCGAAATCAAACGGATTGCTAATCGGCACGAGAGGTGATAGTACGGAGATTTCGATTTTTAGCTGATGTAATTCCTGAGATTTGATTCGATTGAACTCGAATCGGGGGTCTTCTGTTGCTGAGAAAACTGCCATCTCAGAGACTAACTGATAGAGTGGTATGTCGGAGACGAATCGACCAATACAGCCACGAAGTTGTCCGTGTGTTTTCAGTGTGATAAAAACTCCCTGTTTTCCTTGCAGGTCAGGATGATCGCAGGAAAGGAGTGGCTTGGTTTTGCCGGTTAAGGCGGCATCGATACTCTTTCGTGCAATGTCTAAAAGAATTTTTTTTGCTTGTTCGTCCAAGGGTATTTTTGTCTTGGTGATTAAAACCTAAAGAAAAAAGCTGGGATTTTATAAGAAATCGATTTCAGGATTTGCCGCCTTCGTGAAATACATTTGCAGTAAAAACATAGAATTCCACATTGTCTTCTTCCCATGCATTGCGCGATAATCCAGCTTTCTGGCAAAGGTGGCAAAACGTTTCTGTCTTATTCCATCCCTGTTCTTTCGCAACTTGGGGGAGAAATAAAGCGTTAGCATATCCCTTGCGAATAATAATCCCTTCCTTGCCCACCGTAAAATCGTCTGGTCCCGGTATCCTTTTTGGCTTGCTCAAAACAGAGATTTCTATGATGATGTCGGAGACTTCTTTCTGGGCTACAGGGCGAAATCTCCAGTCGCGGGAAGAGGAGTTTATGGTGTTTTCAACCACACCTTGAAAGAGGGATATCCTGGGTATTGTGTGTCCGATACAGCCACGAAGTTCTCCGCATTTTTTTAAAGTTACAAAAACACCATATTTTTCTTGTAATCGTGGAGTTAATTTGTCGATTGCCGGTTCAAAATTTGGAGGATAACCGGTTTTTGTATAAGTCTCCAGGGTGTTTCGGGCCAGAAATAGCAGTGTCTCTTTTTCTTCGTTGGTTAAAAATGGTTGTTCGGCATTGAGTGTCTCTTCTTTTGGTGCGTATAGACCCGATTTAACTTCCAAGGGTTTTGTAAATATGATGGATGCATAACTGACAGAAAAAGAAAAGTCGTTGGATTGGTGTCCGGAAGTATCATAGTTAAGTATTTCACCTGATACATTATCAGGCAATAATTTTAAGAGCAGTTCAATTGGCATAATTCCGCAAACGTTAATTCCCGTTTCTTTTTTGTATTTCTTAAGCCCTTCAAAATCTTTGTTTCGAATTTTCTCAAATGTGCCGTAGTCCAAGGCAGTAATGTTTTTTTCGATGTCCTTTCTGAAAGGGACGTAGCCATATGCTTCGCCGTAATGTGTAAAATCAGAACTTACTACCACTAGGGTTTGATCATTTATTAATGGACGGAGGGCGTCGGCAATCCGATCGAAATCATCTTCTATGAGTATGCCTACCATGATGGGGATCAATTTAAAGGTGTTTAGCGACGTTTGTAAGAAGGGTAATTGTGTTTCCAGGGAGTGCTCCCCTTGGTAGGCACCTTCATAAGAACCAAAAAGCGCTTTCCTTTTATCGGGGGAATTAGGGGGCAATCTCTCTGAAGGATTAAGGAGTTGGTTGCAAGCCTCCTGGTCAACAGGAATAAGGCCCAAAGGTGTTTTAAAGTTTTTTACGTTGAGAACAGAGGCGCCGCGGAATCGCTTGCCGCTTTTAAAATGACTTGGGGAAAGAATTATTACCCGTGTAAAACCGTTGTCTTTGATAGCATTATATCCGTAAGCCGCTACTTGGCCGGAGTACTGATACCCTGCGTGAGGTGATATAAGGGCAACCGGTCTTCCTTTTAAGGGCTGTTTGGGAATATTGTTTAAAAAGGTATTTATTTGGTCTTTTAATGCAATTTCGTTGCCCGGATAAAAACGTCCCGCTGCTTGTGGCTCCCACGCTTCTTGAGGTGCTGTTTGAGCAAGCAATACAGAAGTGGTTGATATGGCAATAAGGAGAATGAATATAGAGTATGGTGTCTTCATAAATTTATTTCCTTGTTGAATTTGTCCGTAACATTGTAAAAATTAAGGGTTGGCAGTCCCATATAATCAAAAAAATTACCAAAAAAAGAAATTTTTATAAAGAAATACTATAAATGCTTCTTGTTTTGGGCTAAAAATTTAAGTAGCCCATCAAGACTTACTGACAAGACTTACTGAAAAAGACATGATATTGATAAATAATTTAGAGACGGGGCGGGCGATTGTATTGTACCCAATTGCCGTCGAGTGGGTAATTGAAACTCAAGAGGCATATACAGGCTAAAATCGTGTAGCACAAATTGGATAGTGCTGATATATGATACATAGCAAAATTTCAGCATAATTTTGGATAAAAGTCAAGTGGAATCTACGGACTGATAGCAGAGTTTTGGATTGACAATAGGAAGCTTTTCGCTATAATAAAAAGGCTTGATAATGTAATATTGCAAATAAGTTATTTGTATTTGAAAGGTAAATGCACACGTGCGTAGTGATAAAATTACTAAGGGGCTTGAACGTGTTCCGGCTCGGGCGCTTTTGTATGCAACGGGCTTGAACAGAGAGGATTTGGGCAAACCTTTTATTGGGATTGCAAGCAGCTTTACAGATCTAATCCCAGGACATGTACACATGAGGTCGCTCGAGAGGGCGATCGAAAAAGGAGTTCACGCAGGTGGTGGTGTAAGCTTTATTTTTGGTGTTCCTGGTATTTGTGATGGGATAGCGATGGGACACGCTGGTATGCATTATTCACTTGCATCACGAGACCTTATTGCTGACATCATTGAGTGTGTAGTGAGCGCCCACTGCTTAGATGGGCTTGTAATGCTGACAAATTGTGATAAGATCACGCCAGGTATGTTGATGGGGGCTGCCAGGCTGGATATCCCCGGGATTGTTGTGACGGCAGGCCCAATGGTTTCTGGTCGCTCCGGGAAGCAGAAGCTTTCTTTAGTGAAAGATACCTTCGAGGCAGTAGGGCGGAGGCGTAAGGGGGAGATCAGTGATGAAGAGCTTTCTTGTCTTGAAATGGAGGCATGTCCTGGGCCAGGTTCGTGTCAGGGGCTTTATACCGCCAATACCATGGCTTGTGTTTCTGAGGCGCTTGGTATGTCATTGCCGCGATGTGCTGCGTCGTTGGCAATTTCGTCAGAAAAGGAACGCATTGCTTATAAAAGTGGGCAGCAGATAGTGGAAATAGTAAGAAAAGGCATTACCGCCAGAAAAATTATGACCAAAAAAGCGTTTGAGAATGCCATCATGGTTGATATGGCGCTTGGGGGGTCTACGAACTCATGTTTGCATATCCCTGCTATTGCAAAAGAGGCAGGGGTGGAAGTCGATTTAAAGTTGTGTGATGCGATTAGTGCCAGAACTCCGCATATAACAAGTATGCAGCCAGGTGGTGAATATTTGCTTGAGGATTTATACTATGCGGGGGGCATTCCTGCGGTTATGAAACGCTTGTGTGACGACTTGCACGACTGCGCTACCGTTAGTGGATTGAGTACAAAGGAAATTGCAAAGGCTGCGGAAATTCACGACGAAGATGTTATCAGGGCAAAAGAAAAGGCATATCATAAGGAGGGTGGGATTGCTGTTTTGTATGGAAGTTTGTCTCCGAATGGTGCCGTAGTTAAACAAAGTGCTGTGTCTGAGAAGATGATGCAATTTAAAGGTGTGGCGAAGGTGTTTGACAGTGAAGAGGCTGCGATGGCGGCTATTATGAATGCTCAGATTAATAAGGGTATGGTTGTGATAATACGATACGAAGGGCCGCGTGGAGGACCGGGAATGCGGGAAATGTTATCTCCCACCGCGGCGCTTGTTGGTATGGGTTTGGAAGAATCTGTTGCGTTAATTACCGATGGGCGTTTTTCGGGTGGTACCCAGGGACCTTGTATCGGACACGTATCTCCGGAAGCAATGGTTGGTGGCCCTATCGCATTGGTGGAGGATGGTGATGAGATAATTATAGATATTTCCAAGAGAAGATTAGATTTAAATGTTGCAACAGAGGTGCTTGCGAAGCGCAAAGCAAGGTGGGTGCCGCCCAAACCGAAAATCATGCAGGGTTTATTGGCTAGATATGCAAAATGTGTAACCTCTGCGGACAAAGGGGCAGTGCTCGTGGCGGAGTAGGGAAGGTCTGCTGGGGCTTTTGTGCTCGTAAGAATGCCTAATTATAGATGCTACCCGGTGGTGTAATGGTAACACTAGAGATTTTGGTTCTCTCATTGGAGGTTCGAGTCCTCCCCGGGTAGCCATTGTATTTTTATAGGAAAGAACCAGGTTCTGTGATGACGGCGTCTTTCCTTAAATAATAAAAAAAGGGAAAAACCACTGCGATTATTCTTGTTGCCGAAAAAAGGGCGCGTGTGCGGTCTTCTGTTCCTAAAGTGCTGCACGAGGTTTGTGGCGCGCCCCTTTTGGAACGTGCTAAGATAAGGTTTTTTTCTGTAAGCGATAGAGGATAAAATGGATAAAAAAAGAAGGCAGGAAGAAATAAATCACTTAAAAATTTTTTCGGGAAATGCGAATCCCGCTCTGGCAAGGAAAATTTGTGAGCATCTGTCAATTCACCTTGGGAATGCTTACGTGGGTCGTTTTCCTGACGGGGAAATTGATCTGAAGGTAAATGAAGATGTTCGCGGCGCTGACGTGTTTTTAGTACAACCTACATGTCCGCCTGTCAATGAGAATTTAACAGAACTGTTGGTGTTCGTAGATTGTCTCAGAAGGGCATCGGCTGCGCGCATTACGGCGGTGTTGCCATATTATGGCTATGCCAGAAAAGATAGAAAAGACGAAGGGCGTGTACCCATTACGGCAAAATTGGTAGCAAATCTTATCACTGAAGCGGGTGCCGACCGTGTGCTTACCGTAGATTTGCACGCCGCTCAGATCCAGGGGTTTTTTGATATCCCCGTAGATCATTTACTTGCATTTCCCGTGCTGTCGAAGTATTTTGAGCAGTTGAACACGGGGGATCTGGCGGTGGTAACTCCTGATGTGGGGGGGATAAAACTAGCCAGAAATTATTCCAAGAAATTGGGAATAAAGATGGCGATTGTTGATAAGCGGAGGGTAGGACCGGAAGAGACGGAGATTGGGTTTGTAATAGGAGATGTAGCGAATAAAAATGTAGTCATGATTGATGATTTAATCGCCACGGGAGGATCTATTGCTCAGGCAGCCAATGTGTTAAAAGAGAGAGGCGCAAAGGATATTTACGTTGGTGCTACCCATCCCGTATTCTGCGGTGCTGCGGTAGAAAAATTGTCCGCCGCGCCCATTAAAGAGATTGTTGTCACCGATACGATACCCCTGAATGAAAAAGCAAGAGGATTGAATAGTAAAATAAAAGTATTGTCTATTTCCGGACTTTTGGGGGATGCGATAATGAGGATTCACCGCCATGAGTCGGTGAGTTCTCTCTTTGTTCAATAAATTTATGTTTTTGGGAGTGAATAGATGGAAATCTTAGAATTAAAAGCAGAAAAGAGGACAACGACGGGGAGCAGAGAAGTTAAAAAACTGAGAATGGTTGGGCAAATACCAGCTATGTTGTATGGGCATAAACAGGACAATGTTATGCTCTGTCTGAAGGAAGACGAATTTGCGCGCATATTGCATACCGGGACGCGGATGCTCCGTTTAACCTATGACAACAAGAAAGAGTCGGCACTTATAAAGGAAGTGCAGTACGACAATATTGTTGACCGTGTGCTTCACGTAGATTTTTCACGCATTGATTTGGATGAAAGGATAAAGCTCCGAGTGTCAATAGATTTGGCTGGGGAGTCTGTTGGTGTGAAGGAGGGTGGTGTGTTGACCCACGTCATGAAAGAAATAGAAATAGAATGTCTTCCTATTGCAATACCAGAAATGATAAAAGTAAACATATCTGAATTGGGTTTAGGCAAGGCGATTCACGTTAAAGAATTACCAGTATTGGAAGGTATACAGTATATACCAGACGCTGAAGCGGTTGTTGTGTCTGTGCATCAGATTGTGGAGAAAAAAGCCGTATCTGAAGAAGAACTGCTGGCAGAACCCGAAGTTATTACTAAGAAACCAAAAGAAGGAGAGGAAGCCGTAGCGTCTGAGAAGGCTTAGTGTGGTGTGTGTGAATGAAGATTATCGTTGGGCTGGGCAATCCAGGAGAAAAGTATTTAAAGACGAGGCACAATTTTGGTTTTATGGTAATTGATCGGTTTGCGCGGCAAATCGAAACAGGATGTGATCAAAAAAAATTCCAGTCTTTCTTTTGCAAAAAAACAGTAGAAGGCGAAGAGGTAATACTATTAAAGCCACAGACATTTATGAATTTGAGCGGTGGTGCGGTAAAGGAAGCTACAGATATGTATAAATGTGCGCTGCGAAATCTTATGGTTGTGTGTGATGATTTGGATTTGCCTTTGGGAAAAATACGGATAAGAAGTAATGGTGGTTGCGGGGGGCATCGTGGTCTGGAGTCAATCGCGGCATGTTTGGGGTCCACAGGTTTCTCCCGGTTAAGAATCGGGATAGGGCGCCCTGCAGCAGGAGATCCGGCTATGTATGTACTTTCGCCATTTTCAGGAGAAGAAGAAGCTATAACAACAGAAGTTATCGAAAAAGCCTGTCAGGCTTTGAAAACTTGGATTTTCCGGGGGATTGAGGTTTGTATGAATACATATAATTAAATAATCTTTTTGTCGCGCGTAGGGACAGGGATAAAAAGGTTTTGTGTTTTTATAGTAAAAATTAAGAGTAGGAGGAAATGAATGTGAGGATGTACGAAGGGTTGTTTTTAATCGATAATGCATATGCCAGTACGGAGTGGGAAAATGTAGTCAAACACATCCAGGATGTCTTGCAAAAGAATGGGGCTGAGATCCTAAAAACAGAAAAATGGGGTGAAAAAAAATTGGCATATAAGATTAAGGGTCATAAGCGAGGGACATATTTTTTGATCCACTTTAATGCTAAAAATTCAGCTATTGTGACGATCAGAAGGGATTTTCAGCTTTCTGATTATGTTGTCCGTTCGTTGATCGTAAGAGATGACAAGATAGAGGAATTGTCTCAGATAGGTCTCTCTGAAGTGCCGGTGGAAAAGGATAACAGCAAAATACCCGAAATTGCTGACACGGTATTGTTGGAAACAAGTGATGTGCCTGCTAAGGTCTCAGATGGAATATAGGATTTCAAAAGGAGAACGGTATGGCGAGTCTCAATAAAGTTTTTCTTATGGGAAATCTCACTCGAGACCCAGAGCTGAGATATACTCCGGCTGGATTGGCGGTTGCAAGTTTTGGGATTGCAATTAATAGGGCGTGGACTGCCAAAACTGGTGAGCAAAAAGAAGAGGTGTGCTTTGTTGATATTAATATCTTCGGGCGTAGGGCGGAAGTTGTAGGTGAGTATTTTAGTAAGGGAAATCCGATTTTTATCGAGGGGCGGTTACAGCTTAATCAATGGGAAACGAAAGACGGTCAAAAACGGAGCACCCTTCGGGTTGTTGCGGATAATTTTCAATTCATAGGCGGGTCGGCTAAGCGCACTGGAGATGATGTTGGTGGATCGTCAAAAGAGAATAAGCTACCGGAAGGCATGCCAGAGGATGTTAATCTTGATATTAATAATGAAGAGATACCGTTTTAGATAATTTTGTAAAATTTTATATACGAGGGTAAGAGGTATGAGTAAAAGGAAGTTTAATAAAACAAGCAAGTGCCGGTTTTGTAGAATGGGAATTGAAGAGGTAGACTACAAAGATATACAAAATTTACAGAAACTTACGACGACGCAGGGAAAGCTTTTTTCGAGGAAGCGTTCCGGGAATTGTGCCCATCATCAGCATTCGGTAAAGATTTCTATTAAAAGGGCGAGATTTATGTCGTTGCTTCCATATGTTACCTAGGAGGAGATAAGCATGGAATTATTGTTGAAGAAAAATGTAGACAAGCTTGGTATGATTGGCGATGTTGTAAAGGTGAAGGAAGGATACGCGAGAAACTATTTGTTGCCGAAGGGGTTGGCGACGACTGTTTCTCCTGCCAATTTAAAACAAATAGAAAAAGAAAAAATCAAGATGGAGTTGCAGTTAAAGGAAGAAAGAGAACGGTTGAAAGGGGTGTTGGAAAAACTTTCTACAGCTTCCTGTATGATTTATGCGAAGGCAAACGAAGAAGGCAGACTCTTTGGTTCTGTTACGGTTGCCCAAATAGCTGATGCATTGGCAAAAGAAGGATACCCGGTAGACAAGGAGACAATAAAACTAGATAGCCCAATAAAAGTCTGTGGTGAGTTTGATGTTACGATTGCGCTCAATCCTGAGTTGCAAACGAAGTGTAAAGTGTCGGTACTAAAAGACGATACGGGTCAGCCAGAAAATGCCTAGTTTTTCGTTGAGGAAGTGATGATGGTTGTTGGGTCTATTCTTGAGCGCACATTACCCCAAAGTATTGAGGCAGAAATGAGCGTCCTGGGTGCTATGCTCTTGGATAACGAGGTCATTAGTTTTGTTATTCCCATACTGAATAAGAATAGTTTTTACAAAACGGCACATCAGGAATTATATCAGACTATAGTAGAAGTCTATGATAAGGGGCAGGTGGTAGATTTAGTTGTTCTCAGGGAAGAACTGAAAAAGCGTTCGTTACTGGAAAAGGTTGGCGGCATAGAATACTTAATGGCGCTTGAGGAAGCAGTTCCTACGATAGGGAATGTAGAGTTTTATGCGAATATCGTACGAGAAAAAGCAATAAAAAGGAATTTGATTGAGGTTGCAGCAAGTATACAAAAACAAGCCTTTGAGGAGTCCAGTGAAACGGGTCAATTGCTTGATAATTCAGAAAGGGCTATCTTTGATATTACCCAAAAAAAGTTTAATGCCTTATCTACAAAGCTAAACGAGATTCTCAAGGAAACATTTAGCCGTATTGAAAACCTCCATGATAGACAAAACAGATTAACAGGATTATCAACGGGTTTTTATGATTTGGATGACCTTACCTGTGGATTGCAGGCATCGGAACTCATCATTGTTGCGGCAAGACCGAGCATGGGTAAGACGAGTCTTGCACTAAATATAATCGAACATGTAGGTGTGGTAGATAAAAAACCTGCCGTGTTGTTTTCCCTGGAAATGTCAGCGCAGCAAGTAGCACAGAACATGTTGTGTTCTCATGCGCGGATAGATGCACACAAATTAAGGAAAGGTTTTTTAGAGGACAAGCAATGGAGTGACCTTTCGTACGGACTGGGATCACTTTCCGAGTCTCCAATCTTCATAGATGACACGCCTGGTCTTACCGTATTGGAAGTGCGTGCAAAGGCGCGCAGATTGAAAGCTCAATATAATATTCAATTAGTTGCGGTGGATTATTTACAGCTGATGGAAGCCCCACGCGCCGAGAATCGGCAACAAGAGATTTCCGTAATTTCTCGTGGTTTGAAATCCCTTGCCAGAGAATTGTCAATACCGGTTGTTGTCGTTTCCCAGCTCAATAGGTCTGTGGAATCACGAGAAGGTCACAGGCCAAGGATGTCTGATCTGCGTGAATCGGGATCAATCGAGCAAGATGCAGATGTTGTTATCCTCTTGCACAGAGAGGATTATTACGATCCTGACAAAAAGGATGGTACCGCAGAACTCATTATTGCCAAGCAACGTAACGGACCTATCGGGGTGGTGAAATTAGCGTTTCTTTCCCAATATATGCGTTTCGAGAATTTAGCCTCTATGGGTAACAAATGAAGTTTTGCAAGGTTTTATTACAGGTCGCGGGTTTGATTGTAGCGCTTGTTATGACCTTGTATTTTGGGTATGCAGGAATTCTTTGTGCTGATACTCAGGAAACGGCAACACGAATTATTAAAAAGATTGAAATTAAAGGAAATCATCGGATTAGTACGGCCGCAATAAGAAGTAGTATCCGGGCGAAAGAAGGCGACCGTTATGATCCACAGTTGGTAAGCCAGGACGTCGATGCAATTTGGTCGCTTGGGTTCTTTGATAATATCGAAGTAGAGCTTGAAGAGATAAGAGAGGGGTTGCGCTTGGTTTTTGTTGTAACTGAACGGGCGGTAATTGATGAGATCCAGTTTCAAGGGAATGAAAGGATCAAGACCAAAAAACTGAAGAAGCAAATCGAGATAAAACAGGGGGATTATTTAAAGCACTACCTTTTGAAATTGGATGAAGACAAAATTAGAGAGCTTTATATTAAAAAGTGTTTTAATCGAATACAGGTGCATGCGGAGAGTAGGTTAGTAGACGGGAAAACGGTGGTAATCTTTAACATTGACGAGGGTCCGAAGATTCGCATTGCCAGGATAGAATTTCAAGGGAATGCGAACTTCAAACGCAGAAAACTTCTCAAACAGATGGAAACCCGGCAAAAGCGTTTTCCGTCCTTTATATTTCCGGGCAGATTCGACCAAAAAAAGTTTGAGTCTGATATTGAAAAGGTAAAAGAGTTTTACATGAATAACGGATGGTTAGATGTCGATATCGGGTGGGAAATAACGTATAGTGATGACAGGAAGATGTACATTACGGGCCATATAAAAGAGGGCGAAAGGTATTACGTCGAAAGCTTGAAGATCGATGGAGCGTCACTGTTTACCGTAGATGAATTAAAAGAAAAGTTGAAGTTACAGGAGGGTGGTCCTTTCTTTTTGGATGCAGTCGAGAAAGATACCTACCAACTCCGTTTAACGTATGGAGAGCAAGGGTATATTACAGCCCTTGTTAAAGAAAAGCACACCTTTGGTGCTGAGGGGGCAAAGGTAAATGTGTCTTTTGCTATAGAGGAAAAAGATAGGCATTATATCGAAAAGGTCAAGATAACGGGAAATGATAAGACGAGAGACAATGTTATCCGTCGGCAGTTGACGTTTTATCCTGGAGAAAAGCTAGATACAGAAAAGATCCGTGATAGCCAGAGGCGTCTTTCCAACACAGGGTATTTTGATATGGAGTCAGGTATGCCTGCTGGTATTAATTTTGAGCAGGGTTCCGCGGCTGATAGGCAAAATATTGTGGTAGACGTAAAGGAGGGACGGACGGGCATGTTACGGTTTGGTGGAGGTTATGGGGCAAATGTCGGGGCGTTTGGTGACATTTCGTATACCGATAGGAACTTTGACGTAACGGATATGCCAAAGAGCTGGGAAGATTTTTTACAGGGTAACGCCTTCCGTGGTGCGGGTGAGATATTAACGTTACGATTTAGCCCTGGGTTTGAGAGGACAGAAATCATGGTATCTTTAACTAATCCCTCGGTGTTCGATTCGCCCTATAGCGCAGGGGTAAGTTTGTTTGACCTTCTCAGATGGTATCGGGAGTATCAGGAACAAGACATAGGTTCAAGGGTTTCTTTGGGAAGAGAAATTCAGAGGGATTTTTTTGTAAGATTAAGCCCGGAGTTTAACCTTATAGACATTAAAAGGCGGGATGAAAAGGAAGGCACACCCCAGGATGTTCTGGATGTTGAAGGTGGTCAGTTGAAGGCTGGCATTACCTTGTCCGCAAATATGAATAAAACGGATAACATCTTTGCGCCATCGAAAGGGTATGAAGGAGAATCGTCTGTGGAAGTTGCCGGGTTGGATGTGGATATAGCAAAATATAAATTTCAAACAACAAAATACAACACACTCTTTGAGATTCCAAAATGGGGAAAACACGTCATTGCTTATGGAGGTACTTTTGGAGTTGTAGAATCAACCTCTGGACAGGAAGTTCCCATATTTGAAAGGTTTTATGCCGGTGGTTATGGCTCTCTTCGTGGGTTTCGGTACAGGGGTGTGTCGCCTGTTGATAGTAAAACAGGTGACCAGATTGGTGGTGATGTGTTGATTTTAATGAACACAGAATATCTTGTGCCTATATATAAGGATATGATTCGTGGGGCAATCTTTGTTGACAGCGGAAAGGCAGATGAAGCAGTCAGTGATATTAATTTTGACAGATTTAGATTGACTTCTGGTGTTGGATTAAGATTGAGTATTCCTTTTCTTGGTCGCTCAACGATATCAATTGATTATGGTATTCCTATTATAAAAAAGGACGAGGATGAGACTGAGTCATTTTCATTTAATTTCGGAGGAGGCAGTAGCTTTTAATTATGAAATCAGAGAAAATGTGTGAAAAGAATGGGCAAAATATAAAGGTCATTTTTTTTGTTATAGCGAGTTTTACCTGGATGTGTCTGTTCTTGTTGACGAACACACAGGCAAAAGAGACGAGCGTGGCCACTTCTTCTTCAAAAGGTCTGAAAGTGGGTGTTGTTGATCTCAATGGTGTGTTTGAGAAGTATGAGAAGAGGAAGGTGTTTGATGCTCAGCTCAAAGAGCAGGAAAAGCAACATCAGAAAATTGTCAATGATAAAAAGAAAGAACTTATCAGCCTCAGTGAGAAGATACAATTGCTGGATTTAGGGAGTGAGGTAAGAAAAAAGGACGAAGAGTCCTTTGAAAAAAAGAATATAGAACTGGAATCCTACGCGAAGTATGCAGAAAAGAGCCTTACCAAAAAGTATAAGGATTATTTCGAAAGTCTCTATACGGAAGTCTGCAAGGAAATAGAAGATATAGGTAAGCGTGAACAATATGATCTGATTATTAAAAAGGAAGAGCCAGAGTTGCAGAGCGGTGGAATTTCGGAATTACAGTTTAAGGTTGGGATCAAAACAGTCCTCTATAATTCCGACGCGGTTGATATTACCAGTCGGGTGCTTGATAATTTGAATAAAAGATTTTCAGCGGGAAGCAAGGGAAAGTAGTTCGTGGTCAGCACACAAAAAACAATTGGGCAAGAGATTCGGTGCTCTGGCATAGGTATGTTTAGAGGAGGGGCTGCAAATCTCCATTTTAAGCCTGCTCCGTTAAACGCTGGCATATCTTTTGTGCGAGTGGATTTACCGAACCGACCGAGGGTTCCTGCTCATGTTCGCGCCTTATCGAGTAATTACAAACGCATATTGCTAAAGAATGAAGATGCCGAGATCGAGAGCGTAGAGCATCTCATGGCGGCCTTGGCAGGGTTAGGGATAGATAATATCGAAATTGAAATAAATGGGCGGGAAATTCCCGCAGGAGATGGGAGTGCTCAGCTGTTTGTGGAAATTTTCAAGAAAGCAGGGATTGTAGATCTCGGGGGCAAAAAAAAAGTTTTTATGGTAAAAACTCCCATTGTGGTTAGTAATGGAAATGCAAGCGTTCTGGCTGTGCCGTATGAAAAAGGACTCGTGTTTTCATACACGTTGGATTTTCACGGCGCATTTATTCAACAGCAAACGTATGATGTCGAATTTACGGAAGAAAATTTCTGCAGAGAGATTGCGCCGGCAAGGACATTTGGTCTTAGTACCTATATTGAAGAGTTCAAGAGACTCGGTTTAGGGAAAGGGGTTACGGATGACAATAGCATTATTGTACATGAAGACGGAAAGATGACAAAACCAATTTCTATGAAGCCCGCAGAATTACGATTTCCCAATGAGCTTGTAAGGCATAAAATTTTGGATCTGGTAGGCGATCTTTCCCTGGCCAACGTATTAATTCAGGGGCGTATCATTGCAAAGAGGTCTGGACATTCACTGAATGTTCAGATGGCGGAAAAGATTGTAAGTGTTGCATGATCCAAATGAATCATAGCAGGAAGGATAATAGTATAAAAATATGGGGAACATGCAAAGAAAAGGGAAGTGTGATGAAAATTCATAAATCGGCTATCGTGCACCCCAATGCTGTTTTAGGTAAAGAGGTTGAAATTGGTCCTTTTTCTGTAATCGGTGAAGATGTTGTGATTGGGGACGGAACTGTTGTCATGAACAACGTCACCGTGGTGGGCAGTACGACGCTGGGGAGAAGTAATATTATCCATCCCAATGCCGTTTTGGGTGCGGAACCTCAGGACCTTAAATATCGCGGTGAGCGCACGTCCCTGATAATGGGAGATAATAATGTGGTGCGAGAAGGTGTAACTATTAATATAGGCACAGTAGGTGGTGGAGAAAAGACGGTAATAGGTGATAACAATTTTTTTATGGCATGTTCTCATGTTGCCCACGATTGCATTATAGAGGACAATGTGCTTTTGGCAAATGGGGTGTTACTGGGTGGACATGTTGTGGTAGAGAGGGGAGCGAAGTTGATGGGCCTTGTTGGTATACAACCTTTCGTTACTATTGGGCGATATGCCTATGTGGGAGGTCACAGCAGGATTGTTCAGGATGTTCCACCGTATGTAATTATCGAAGGTCATCCTGCAAAGCTACGACAAGTAAATGTCGTTGGGTTAGAGAGAGAAGGTTTTTCAAAAGCACAAATTGGCGAAATTAAAGAGGCGTTTCGGACGCTTTTTCGTTCGGGTGAATTGAATAAGAGCAAGATATTGGAAGAAATGGAAAGGAAGGAAGACAGTTCACCGGAGGTTAAGTATCTGGTTGCTTTTCTGAGAAACATTACTAAGGGTAAATTCGGAAGGTATCGGGAGTCTTTTCGGTATTCAACGGTGGCGGCAACGTAAACATGTCTAACTTAAAGGTTGCTGTAATTGGTGTTGGCCATCTGGGGAAGGAGCACGCAAGGGTCTATGCAGAGTTGCCCGGAGTAGAGTTGGTTGGGGTAGTTGACATACAGCGTCAACAGGCAGAAAAGATCTCTCAACAATACAACACGCAATGTTTCTCAAATTATAAGGAGGTGATTGACAAGGTTGAAGCGGTAAGCATTGCGGTACCTACAAAATCACATTACCTTATAGCCAAGGAATTCCTTCAGTGTGGAGTCCACGTCATGATCGAAAAACCCATGACCGGGACGGTGTCAGAGGCGAGAGAATTAATAGATATTAGCAAGACAAAAAAGGCGGTACTTCAGGCGGGGTACATTGAGCGTTTTAATCCTGCAATAGATGCAATTAAAAAACTTTCAATCAATCCCAGGTTTATAGAATGTCATCGATTAAGTCCGTTTACCTTTCGCTCTGCGGATATTGGAGTAGTGCTGGATTTGATGATCCATGATATTGATATTATTCTGCATATAACGGGTTCTAAGGTAAAGAAATTCGACGCCGTGGGAGTCAACGTTATTTCTGATAAAGAGGATATTGCGAATGTCCGTATTCAATTCCAGAACGGCTGTGTGGCAAATTTGACTGCAAGCCGTGTATCAATTACGTCGATGCGCAAGATGAGGTTGTTTTCCGAGGACTCATATATTTCTATTGATTATCAGAAAAGGGATGCATTAATATATAAGAAATCACCAAGCTTGACATTGAAGGCATTAAATATTACTGAGATGGATGTTTCGACAATTGCAGATTTGAAAAGTTATGTATTTGGTGATCTGTTAAAGGTAGAGCATATAACGATGGACAATTGTGAGCCACTTAAAAAGGAACTTGAATCTTTTGTGGATTGTATTGTGAAGCACAAAAACCCTGTTGTTTCAGGTGAAGAAGGCTTAAAGGCTATTGAGGTTGCAAATGATATTTTATACGAGATAGAAAAAAATCTCAAATTTGCCCACAATACTGGGTATGGAGGATAGAATATGACATCATTTGATTTTTTACATATCAATGCCGAGATCGTTGGAGGTAAGGTTGTAGGAAATGCCGGAGGAGTATTGGGCAAGATGTTGCAATCTTACGTGGATCAGTTTTTTGAGAAGATTAATGCTTTGAAGGTGATTGCTAAAGTTAACGGTATGCACGTTTACAACCTTTACAATCCGCCATTTCCCAGCCAGGCGGGTATGAGATTCCTGGAAAGAAAGCTGCGGATGATGCTGTATAAGATGGCATTTCCTGTTACAGCTAATTTAGCCATCACGCATAAATGCCAGTGTCAGTGTATCCATTGTAGCGCTGACCCATTTATAGATCCTGCCAAAAAAGAGCTTACGGTAGAGGAAATCAAGACAGTGGTAGATGGGGCTCTAGATCTTGGCGCAAGTCTAATCATTTATGTAGGAGGAGAACCACTGCTTCGGGAAGAGCTTTGCGATCTCATTCAGTACGTGGATAAAACCAAGGCGATCCCCATGATATTTACCAATGGATTGCTTCTTACAGAAGAAAACGTCAGAAAGCTCGCAAAGGCAGGATTGTTTTCCTTAAATATCTCTATAGATAGCAGTGAACCAGAACTGCACAACGAGTTTAGGGCTGTGCCAGGGTGCTATCAAAAGGCGTTTGAAGGAGCTGAACGTTGCCGAAAGGCCGGCATTCTGACGGGAATTTCTACGTATGCAACCAGTGAAAGTATCAAGACGGGAAAGGTTGAAAAGCTCTTGAAGATTGCCCAAGAACAAGGGTTTTCAGAGGTAACGATCTTTGATTGCATACCATCTGGGCGATTCTTAAAAGATACATCAAAAATATTAACAGCGGAAGATCGGAAACAATTGATTGCCCTAACGAAGAAGTACCATGAGATGGACCATCCTATGGGAATAAACTGTATGTCAATTATCAATTCGCCGAGGGGGGTGGGTTGTTATGGCGCTCAGTCTCAATTCTATATGACTGCGTACGGTGATATTAATCCTTGTGATTTTAACCCAATCAACTTTGGGAATGTACGCGAGATGCCCATCCAGGAAATATGGAAGAAGATGGTGACGCATCCAGATTTTAGTAAGAGATATCCTACGTGCCGTATGCAGAGCAAGGCATACCGGAAAAAGTATATTGATCCACTCCCGAAAAACGTTCGGCTCCCTGTAAGGATAGAAGACATTTCACCTATTGAACTTGTAGATCAGGAAACCACCCTTGCGGGGGTAAGCTAGTTCTGTGAGTGGGAATGCTTAAAATATCATGAGAAGTATCAGGGCTACTGACCATAAAAGGTACATAGCGCTCCATAAGTATTTTTATTATTTCAGCGTCCCTTTATCGTTATAGGAGGAGAAAATATGGGCAGCGAAATTCTCATCACAAAGAAAATGAGCACGGGAGAAGTAACAAAGAAGTATCCCGCAACAAAAGCGGTTTTCACAAAGTATTTTGGCAAAGGGTGTTTCGATTGTCCTTCCTTTGGTACTGAGGATATAAACCTTGCTTGTATGATGCATAATACCGATGTTGATAAATTTGTAAAAGAATTAAATGAATCAGCGAAACAAGAGGAGGTTAAGAAATAAATTTGGAACCGATACATTTAAAAGAAAAGATAAAATTCAATAAAGAACAGTTTGTTCCAAACATTCTTTACGCTTCACCAAAGGTGAAGATGCCTCTTATTTGTTTGGAACCGGGGCAGGAAATTCCTTCCCATGGCGGGCATAGCATTGGTATATTTTATGTGAAAGAAGGAAAAGGAATCTTTATGCTCGACAATCAAAAGATTGATATGGAAGAGGATACAATCATTATTGCCCCGGAGGGTTCGTCCAGGGGGATGAAATGCGTGGAAAGGATGGTTGTTTTAGCCATCAGCGTGGGGTAAAACGAACGGGGAAGGCGAATCTAAAGGCCGTAGAGAAATACTTAAAAGTTTTTTGTTTACGTAAAAGATTTCTATAATTTCTCTGTGGCCTTTGTCTTCAGATATTGAAAATTTCAAATGGAAGGAGTAAGCATGGGTAAGATACCGCCTGTTATACTAGATGTTAGAAGCATTATGCCCAGAGAAAGGCATCCAAAGATATTTAATACGTTTGATGGCCTGAAAAAAGGAGATATGATGGTCTTGATAAATGACCATGATCCTAAACCCTTAAAGTACCAATTAGATGCAGAACGGAGTGGGCAATTGGACTGGAAATACGTTGAACAAGGGCCGGAAATTTGGAAGGTAGAAATAACAAAAAAATAACGAGCCAATGCGGAATATTCTGCATTGGTTTTGAATGTATTATTTATTTTGATCGAACATGGTTGAAGAAGAGGAGAGAAGGATATGATCAAGGGGATAAAATTAGCGATTTCTATGAGTGCGTTCGCCCTGTTTGTATGTATCCAGCTTGGTTGCGAACAGGCGAGCATTAAAAAGGCCGAAGTTGTTGCTGTCAAACCGGTGGAAGAAAAGCCGAAGGCCGTGGTTTCTGCTCCTGAAGTACAAAAGGAAGCGAAAGCCCCTTGTCCGGTAAAAACGGAAGAAATGACGTCCCATCCAAAAGATAAGAGGACGATTCAACAGATTATTTCGGAAATAACAGGGGAAAAGATGGGTGCCGACAATTCAGGCGACTTATACCACGGCGGTTTAACGGCAACTTACACAGAACCAGAAAATATGCTTCCGGGTGAGGGTAAATTTGGAAAACTATTTGGATTTTTGCCCCTTATCAGATGGTATGACCCAGATCATTATTATACACCAAATATGAATGTTTCTGGTGAGTTTAAGCATGAAGAGTGTGTCATGTGCCATACGGTACAGACGCCAGGTATCGTTGCACAGTGGAAAAAGAGCAAACACGCATCTACCGAAAAAGGTGTTGTCGGGTGTGACAAGTGTCACGGGAATAATCATCTGCAACTGTATATGCCTTCCTGGAAGCATTGCGGTGAATGTCATCCGGAACAGAAGGCGGGTCATCGTGCAGGCAAGATCGGTTCACACACGCATGCATTCCATGTAAGCGTAGTGGAAACTCCATGGCAGATAGCAAAGCCGGCAGCGGAGGTGACTGCCTGTGCTACATGTCATGGCATAGCTGAGAACAGGTGCGATGGGTGTCATACAAGACACGACTTTTCCTTGGCAGAGGCGAGGAAGCCAAACAACTGCGGTATCTGCCATACAGGGCTTGATCACTATGAATATGAGATGTATAAGGAATCCTACCACGGAATGATTTATGAATCAGAGCAGCATACGTGGGATTGGACAAAACCCATGAAACCGGCTAAGTATAAAACTCCCACGGGTGCATATTGTCATATGAAAGATGGTGAACATAATGCTCAAAAGGCGTCGACGATCAACAGCCATATGGGCACATCGCTTGTAGACCGGGGGGCGCCAAAATTTAAGGAGGCCAGACAGAATTGGATTAATACCTGCAAGGGTTGTCATTCTCCCAGATTTGCAGCAGACCAGTTTGAAGCTATGGACGAGGCCGTAAAGGTCAGCTTTACCAAGTGGCGTGAAGCTATGAAGATTGTGGTCGATCTTTATAACGATGGCATGCTGGATCCTATGCCGAACGATTTGGCTCCTGACTATGCAGGGCACTATACTTTTAGTCTTTTGGGTGGTGAGGGGAGGATGTACAACGTCTCCGACATAGAACGTACATCCTTTGAGATGCTGGTATATATAACCAATGCCGTATACAAGGCCATGGCTCACGGGGCTATGTACGGTGCTACCTACGGGAAAGGTGCCTTCCTGCAGGATCGTTGGCTTGGCCAGATTAAGGGCGAGGCCAGCCGGTTGAGGAGGATTAAGGCGCTGGAGAATCAGGCAGGTATTCAGCACAAGGCGTATGATTTCTGGAAACATGGCGAATATACTGATTTGCTCCTGGGTTGGAAGAGAAAGCCAGGCGATGTAGATAAATCTGCATGTAAGCATGAAGGTGAAAATTGCCTGGTTGAATAAGTTTTTAAGAGAACACGTTTTTAGAAAATCAACAAAAAGGCTTAATCCAGAAAACGGATTAAGCCTTTTTTCTTTTTAATTCAACAATAATGCTTTTTCGCCGGTCTTCACCATTGAAAAACGTCAGGCATCCTTGATTTCCCGCTGCTGTATTATGAAAAAAGCACATTCATACTCCAATCCTTAATGATTATACCATCGAATACGTCGTGGCTATTTCGTATGCCGTGTAATTGAATAACGAAGGTGTGACCCCAAGCTTCCCTTAGACGATTTCACAAAAACGCCCGCCTGAGAGTTCTGAAGCAGTCCAGCGGTGTTCCATGAAGTTGTTGAGATTCCACTGAACTCCTCAAACAGCGGCGTTCTCAGTCCTTGGGGAATAATAGATAGGGCTTTGTCAGGCGTCACCATGGTTTATAGGGATTTTTTCCCATCTTCGGTTACAAAAAATTGCTTACCGGCTTATTCGCGTCCGATGCCGCTGTTTGTTCGGCATTGTTTTTCTTAATTGCATCCATTACTGGTCGACTGCCTCTGCTTGAGTTGCAATGCAGACAAGCCGTAACAAGATTATCCATTGTGTTTGTTCCGCCCTTGGATACCGGTTGTATATGGTCAAGGGTTGCACTAAACCTTGTAAGTTGCTTTGCGCAGTATTTGCACTTGTACCCATCTCGCTCAAAAACCTTCAGTCGGTTCTCAGCAATGTTGTAGAAATCGACTTCACGTGTTTCATCTACTGGTTTTGGAACTTGCTGTTCAGCCTGCGCCTGTTTCATGAGTTCCAAGCACCAAGGGATTTCCTCAGGCAAGAGCACAAGGTGGGTGTTCCCTCCCTGTTCGTGTCTCCGTCTTTCCTGATTACATTCTTCTCCTCGAGACCCCGTAGCGAATCCTGTACAGCCCCATAAGAGAGCCTCTCTGATTGCCCGCTACTGGATGTAACAACCCCAGAGCCAAGACCACGGACGCTAACTCTGACCCGTTGGGTTCCATGAGCGACAACGGAGTGACGAAACATGTGCCAGTATATAGCTGCTTCATATGGATAGAGTTTCGGCTGCAGGTAGTCCACAATTTGCGCCACCAGAGTGGGCAACTCCAAGACATCGTAATTAGTGTTTGAACGGAAACACCCCAAAGCCAAGTGGAATAAGGCAAAGCAGGTGGAAATAGGTAATGAAGAGCGTTGAATAATACCGAGAGATAGGGTAAAATATGGCGAAAACAAAGGGATTCTTGTGTGAAAGGG
>JAUQXU010000466.1 GCA_030837935.1 Candidatus Brocadia sp. | reverse complement strand
AGGGCGGTAATTGGTAGCGTGGGGTACAATTTCTAATTACCTATGTAAAATTTATGGAGAAAGACTTGGAGGTATTAAAATGCTTTCATTGTAGTAAGGCATATCCGCCCGGTGAATACAGCCTGCATAAGAGTATGACATGCGTTGGCTGCGGTATGGAGTTGGTTCCTCTTGTTGCTGACAAAAAAATCTCAGGGAACACAAAAGAGTTTGGTGTATTAGCAGGATTTTTCACGGTTATTGCTTTTTTGGGAGCCCTTGGTGGTGTTATGCTGGTACACGGCTGGAATTTCTGGGTAACTTTTGCCATGATAGGCGGAATGACCTATTTAATAGCTAAAATTTTTACAGGTAAGTATACGATTATCGAAATCGATAAACATGTATCGGGAGAATTGGCTCCAGAAGATTTCGGTGTAAATCCTGTAACAGTTTTTGACCAATTGGTGGTTGATGCGATTAATGAAATGCCTCAAAGGTTAAGGGATCGTTTGTCAAATGTATCAATTGTTGTGGAAGATAAACCAAATAGTCATATATTAGAAAAATTGAGGCTCATGTCAAATACAACATTGCTCGGTTTATTTCAGGGTGTGCCGCTAAACAAGAAGAGTGTCTGGCAGTCTGTTACCATGCCTGAAAGGATTACCTTATTTCAAAAAAATATTGAAAGAGTATGTCGTTCTGACGACGAGATTAAGCAAAAAATAAAGGAAGTGATACGACACGAAGTGGCACATTTTGTTGGTTTTACAGAGGAAGAAGTAAAAAAATTGGGTTATTGAAAGGGATAAAAATTTGTAAGTAACGGTCTTTGATTACAAGAATATCAAGGTTCATTTTTATATCGTAAGGAGATACCTGTTATGGCAGAAACGCATTCATTTGACATTGTCTGTAAAGTAGAAATGCATGAGGTTGCTAATGCCGTTGACCAGGCTAAGAAACAACTCGCTGTTAGATATGATTTTAAAGGGAGTAAATCGTCTATTACTTTAAATAATGATAACTCTATAACATTAATCGCTGACGACGATTACAAGATGGGATGCTTGGCGGATATCTTAAAAGAGAAACTTGAAAAGAGAAGCATCCCTCTGAAAGCGCTTAATTTTGGAAAAGAAGAGAAGGCATTAGGAGGCACTGTCAGGCAGGTCATTACCTTTCAGTCGGGCATTCCGATGGAAAAGGCCAAGGAACTCGTTAAATTTATAAAAGGTTTAAAACTTAAAGTACAGTCACAAATACAGGAAGATAAGATTCGGGTAACAGGGCAGAAGATAGATGATTTACAAGCGATTATAAAGATCGTTAAGGATCAAAATTATGATTTTGCCATGCAATTTATTAATTACAAATAAAGACAAACTTATTTTTGTTCGCAAATTAAATTATATATCTCACGAGCATTATGGTGGTTGGGGTCTATCGATAAAACCATTTTACATGCTTCGAGCGCTTTATCGAGTTGCCTGTTGTTAAAATAGGCAACGCTCAAGTTATAATATGCGTCTTTATAGCGATCATGATATTTGATGGCCTCTAGACATTCATCTATCGCCTTTTCATAAAATCCTTTTTTCATATAAGTAGCTCCAAGATTGTTATGAGCATCAAAATAATCAGGCTTGTTTGAAATGGCGTTCTTAAATTCAGTGATAGCCAAATCCAAAAGATCGGATTTTGCATACAAGACACCAAGGTTGTTATGAGCATAGGGATAACGCGGATTTAAACGCAATGCCCTTTGATATTCAGAAATGGCCTCAATGCGCATGCCCTTTTTTCTGTAAGTAACCCCAAGATTGTTATGTGCATCGATATAATTATCATATAGTTTTAATGCATGCTTTAACTCAGCTATAGCTTCATCTAATCTCCCGGCATCTCTATATATATTCCCCAGATTATTGTGGGCTTTAAAACTATTTTGTGATGCTTTTGCAGTGCTTGTCCACAAAATGGTTTGATTTATCCAGATAAAGTTTCTTCTTATTGTTGTGATCGAAAAAATTATCAATGCAAGGATTAATACGATGATGGCTACAGCGTTCCATAATAAAAATCTCCTATTTCTAACAAGTATTTTTGTAAAACTCGGGATCCATTGGTCAGCGGCAGGATTTCTAACGCCCTGCCCTCTGTCCTCACTCCCCTGATCCTTATTTTGCATCTGGTTGCAACCATCATGTGCTTTGTAAGGTTCATTAAAAAACCTAAATGTGTTACGATGAGTCAGGACGGTGCTACCTACCATACAAAACCCCACGATTGATAGATAGAGATATCTCTCTGCCATAATGTTCTCAATAGGTACAATGTTTAATACCGGTAACAGGCTGATAAAAGGCCATACCACAGAAAAGAATGCTATTTTCGAGTAAAAAAACAATCGGTAGGCAATGATAATAACGGAGGAAAGTAAAAGGGACGATAAGATGAAGGAAGGGTCTAAGAGAGAATGAGAATTGGGTATTACATAATCGGCACAAAGGTTAAAAGGGAAAAAAAAGAGTTTGATGTAAGAGGCGAGGACCTTAGACATAGTCAGAAAGTTAACAAAGATACTATCTCCAGGGTAGGAGACATGTGATTCTATAGGGTTGTGAAGAATTAAAAATCTTATCACGAAATAAAAAGCACTCACAAAAATATAGCCCGGATAATAATGGATAAGTTTGGAACTGCGGTTTGTTTTTCCCGTGAATATCAGATCATACAAAAAGATGAAGAGTGGCAGGGTAATCGCCATTTCCTTTGAAAACACACTAAAAAGATAACATACAATAGAGGCAAAATAAACAGGGGTGTACCGCCGTTGCTCCATATTTACATTGAGGTACAGAAAGAAAGCTGCTATAAAAAATGTAGCTCCGAGCAAATCTTCGCGGTAGCTAATAGCATTAACTGCTTCAGAGAGGACAGGGTGACAACAAAATATAAGAGCGGCTATAAAAGAGGCAGTACGGCGGTTGAAAAACTGCATGAACAAGAAAAAAAGAAGAACCGTGTTGAGTGTATGTAAAACTAAATTGGTGAGATGAAATCCAAAAGGATTTAGTTGCCACAGGGTATAATCTATAAAATATGATAGTGTAACTACAGGACGATAACTCAATTCTCCGGAATACTCAAAATATTCCTTGGTAAAAAGTGACGGCAAATGGCTCCAAGATTTTATGAAATAATTACTTACGATTGTGAACTCGTCGTCATACGTAAATTGATTTGATAGAGAATTTACATAAACGAGGTGGGATGTGGTTACAAGGATTAACAGGAGACTGTAGCGGTTTAGTTTATCGATTATTCTCATAATTCTATTGTTTCATGCGTACATGAAACGTTACTGTTGCGTAAGTACAAAATACTTATTGGGGCAGGGAGAAAAGGCAGTATATTATTTCAAAAATTCAGAATTTTGCCACAATTCTTTCGAAATAATAGTATAGACTTGTTTGAGAGGGATATTTGTTTCTTCGGCAATTCGTTTACAATCCTCATATTCAGGAGAAATGTTTTTCGTAGTGCCGTTAAATTTTCCGATCTTAATTTTGACCTTCCCCAACTGGCTATCGAATTCTCTCAATTCCCGTGCAAGTATCTGACGGACTACTTTGTGTTTTCTGATACCGAAGGTAGTCGTTTGACTGAATAAGACCGATTCAACAGAAGGGAGATTTAATTCAGACACTATGGAGCTAACAATTACTCCTGGCCGTCCTTTTTTCATCTGAACTGATGTGAAATACACATCCACTGCGCCCGCATCAAATAATTTATCCATAACATAGCCTAATATTTCACCCGACATGTTATCGATGTTTGTTTCTACAATCCACATTTCATCGGATTCTTGGTCTGATGTTTCTCCAATAAAGATACGTAATAAATTAGGGATGTTCGGATTATCATTACTTCCGGCGCCATAGCCAACCTGAAGGATTTTCATTTTTGGGTTTGTAAGCAGACCTTCTCCGAGTGTAGTTATTATTGCGGCGCCCGTGGGTGTGGTTATTTCTTTTTCTATATTGGCAGATTTTATTAATTGATTCTTCAGAAGTTCTATTGTCGCAGGGGCAGGAACAGGAAATGTGCCATGTTCACATTTTGTATATCCGTATCCGGTGGGGATAGGTGAAAAATATATCTTTTCAATTCCCAAATGCCTGATTGCAATCACAGAACCAACGATATCGACTATTGCGTCAATTGCACCAACTTCATGGAAATGGACTTCCTCTATCGCAGTATCGTGGATTTTTGCCTCAACCGATGCAAGTCTTTGAAAAATTTTAATGCTGTCACCTTTAATATCATTATGGAGGGTACTCTTTTCTATAATGGATTGAATGTCAGAAAATTTTAAGTGCGAATTATGATGGTGGTCATGGTGGGATGCATGTATATGGTTATCTGCTGGGAAGATTATTACGTGAACCTTTGTGCCGGTTACTCCGGCACGTTTTACCTTTTCTGCAGATATTTCATAGCCATGTAAGTGAAGTTGTGCAAGTTGGTCCTTTACTATGCGGACATCAAGTCCAGCGTCTACAAAGGCTCCAAGGGTCATATCTCCGCTAATACCTGAAAAACAATCAAAATATGCAATCTTCAATCAAATTCTTTCCATCTTTAGAGAATACTTGAAAGTGCCGTTAAGTATTTCAAATGCTAGCACACGTTATCGAATGAGTCAATGAAAAATGAGCCCATTTTGGTTGACATATACTCAATCGGCTATATAATTCAAATTTTTGAAACGTAATATTTCATCTCACGAGCCTTTGTGTCTTAGTGACCAAATGGTTATAATGTAAAATGAATATTGGAATATTTGGTGGGTCGTTTAATCCAATTCACATAGGCCATCTTATTGTTGCCGAAGAGGTTTATCAGCAACGGGCATTATCAAAGGTGATTTTTATGCCCACAGGAATATCTCCTCATAAAGAATTAACGGATTTGCTGGCCTCTTTTCACAGGTATCAGATGGTGAAAGATGCGATACGCGACAATGAACATTTTGAGGTTTCTGATTTAGAAATTAAACGGTCCGGAAAATCATACACCATAGATACTATCAGTACCTTAAAGGAAATGTATGGAAAATATCATAATTTATTTTTGATTATGGGTACAGATATGATCAATGAAATAAGTACCTGGAAGGCTATTGATGTACTTTCTACCATGTGCCACTTTGTTGTCGTCAATCGTTTTCCCGTTTCAATACATGGCAATAACTCTCAAACATCTTTTCTGAAGAGGGATTTATGTGAGATTACGGTGTTTTCCAGTGAAAAAAAATCAGAGATTGAACGATTGAAAGTTACGATACCGGCCATTGGTATATCGTCAACTGAAATTAGGACAAGGTTACGAAGTGGGCGCAGTATACGATATTTGGTCCCCCGGTGTGTGGAAGATTATATCAAGTCTCATAATTTGTATAGAAAAAGCTAATATGGAAATTCTAAAACATCTCATAGCGCGAGGTTAATAAATGAAATATGTTCGATATCTAGTTGTAATACCTTTTCTACTTTTCATGGATACTTTGAGTTTTGCCCATGGAAATATTGTTGATTATTTTCTAAAAAATCCGGATGCCTGGGACGACACAAAGAAAATTATTCATAAGACTCCGACAAAAGTTTTTATTCCAGATGGATTAGAGGGATTGGGATTTAACCTTACTGAATTAACGGAGGGTGATGAAGTAGCCATAGTTTTCTTAGAAACCCAGACGTTTGAGAAGATGAAACAAAGGGGGTTCTGTGATGTGAGAGATAAGTTATTACCGGGGAAAAATAGGGTTGTATCCGTCATTACCAGGAATTCTGGAGACCGTACCCTGTTTCATTATAAATTTATGCTTCAAAGAAATATTCAAAACGTGCCCGTTTCAATTTACAACAACGGCAATACCGTCCTGGAAAGCAGGTATGATGGTAGTCAACCGGTGAAGGACATCTCTAATTTAGCGGGAATTGAACTTTGCGAGGTTGATATTCGTTAATTAATTTAAAATGGTATGAGTAAACTGGGGACTGCTATCCTTATTTATGACGACAAGTGCAGTTTATGCCGCGGATGTATGAGATGGATTGAATTGCACGCAGTTAGTAAGGATGTGTTTGAATTTATTCCGTGTCAATCAGAAGATCGCAGACGCAGATTTCCGGAGATGACGGATGAAACCTGCCTGCAGTCCTTTCAATTAGTGCTTTCTCATAATACAATTCTAGGGAGTGATAAAGCATTGCCAGAGATACTTATTCGGTTAAGGGGATTCCGGTGGTTATACTCATTGTTTAAGTTGCCCATAAGTAGAGCATGTTTGTATGCTGTCTACCGATGGGTTTCCAGCAACAGGTATATTATTTCTCAGACCATAAAACCACTCATTCGGGAATAAATAGAATCTTAAAAACAGCGGAAGCTGCAAACCTTTTGGGGCAAAACTCAGTTTCTGGATAAATGATAACTGTGCCCGTTATCCAATATTTCTTATCCTACATCATTTCGCTAGCAACACTTTGCAAGCGATTATAAATAAAGTTGCTATAAAGTCCACGCCATATAATATTTTGAAAGAATTCCAGGTACTCATAGTCGTCCGCCTTGCTCATCGATTTAATTGCATGCCAGATATTTTATAAATTACTTAATGGCTATTGAGTCAACTAATAGGTATTTTTGTTTAATGTTGGTTTTGAATATGCCGATATAGTAATTATTCTCATATAAATGCTTAACCTTGATCAAAAAACATGGAGTATGTTCCGCCCGTTATTGGTATTGTATACAATAAATTCTGATAAAGAATAAAATCCCAAATAAATATATAAAATTAAAGGAGTCTATTACAATGAAAATAGTTCTATTTGTAATAGATATTTTGGTGCTTTTACTGGGTGCTGGAAGATTAAAAAGGGGTAAAAGTTCCTTTCACGAAATTGAGGCATTTACCATATTCTTAATAACCGTCATCCTTCTTGGCAGCGTAATAATAATTGAATCAATAAGCTCTTTCAGAAAAGCAATTCGGCCGAAGTCAAAATGCATATGAATTTATACATAATTGGTTAAAAAATAAACCCGCTGTTAGTTATGGAATGTCACAAACTCAAATAACGTTATGTTTAGCTTTACGCAGGAATAAAACTATGACAAAAAATGAAATCTTAAAAGGTGTATTGGAATCAGCGTCACTGCCTACTTTACCAAATGTTGCATGTAAACTCATCTCAATCTCTTCGCAAGAAGGAATCGGGATGAAGGAAATTGCAAGTCTAGTCTCGAAAGACGCCGCCCTGTCTGCAAAGGTATTAAAAATTGCTAATTCGGCCTTTTACAATTTTCCTATTAAAATAAGCACGATACATCAGGCTGCTTCGAGAATTGGATTAAATGCAATTCGAAGTCTTGTTCTTTCCATTTCTTTTTTTTCAATGAAAGCAAAGAACAATAAGGACGGTTTTAATTATGAGAAATTTTGGGAACAATCCTTGTCGAGCGCTGTTGCGGCTAAACTTATCATGGCTGAGATTGATAAATCCAATTTGGAAGAGATTTTCGTTGTGGGACTTTTGCAAAATATCGGAAAACTGATTTTAGCCCTCTCCTTTTCAGATCAGTATGAGCAGGTATTGCTAGAGACATCCAAGGGTGAAAAAGATGTCGTTGTACTGGAAGATCAAATTATTGGAGCAGATCACACATTTATCGGATACGAAGTTACCAAATATTGGGGGTTTCCCACACAGTTATTGACTCCAATTCAATATCATCATTGTCCGGAAGGCTATAAAGGTAATGACAATAAGCTCAAGCTTACCATTAACGTTGTCTATTTATCAGGAATAATTACTAACATTCTTTACTCGAATAAGCCTCAGAAATACCATCAAATATTTCTGAACGAATCTAAGTCGATTCTCGGCTTCGATGATAAAATAATCGGCAAAATACTGGATCTTGTTGTCTCTGAAATAGCACATACTGCCGATTTGTTTGGTTTTTATATCAAAAATCAAAAGCCAATTGAGGAAATCCTGCAAGAGGCAAATGAGGCTCTTCGCAACATAAACTTAACGTATGATCACGTGAACAGAGAACTCATTGATGCCACGGTACAATTGCAACAGCTTACCAAAGAACTTGAAGAAAATAATAAACGCCTTGAAAAACTAGCACTATTGGATAGCTTAACAGAGGTATATAACCATGGTTGCTTTCAAAGTATTCTTGAAAACCAAATGAGCATAGCAGCCCGCAAAAATTTGATTCTCAGTTTAGTTATGGTAGATGTTGATTATTTCAAAAGTTTTAATGACAATTACGGGCATCAGGCTGGTGATTTTGTTTTAAAAGAATTGTGCAAGTTAATGAGAAAATCACTCAGGGATTATGATATGCTTTTTCGTTATGGTGGTGAAGAATTTACAATTATTCTTCCAGAAATAACTGGACAAGAGGCTCAAATTGTGGCTGAAAAATTACGAGAATCAATCGCTATGCATGCATTTATTATCAATAACAAAAAATATAACGTTACGGTAAGTATTGGGATAGCTGAGATATGGCCAGCTGTAAGTGCTTTCACGAAAAATGAACTTATTGACTTTGCGGATAAAGCTCTTTTTGCGTCCAAGAAGAAAGGACGCAACACAGTTACGTTATATGCTGAGGAAAAACAGTTAATGTCTCAAATATAAACAGGAGCCGATATTGTAACCACCAAAGAGCTACTTGGTCATTCCGATATTTCCATGACCATGAGGTACGGCCATAAGCAATTGAATGTTAACCGTGATGCCATTGAACGGATGACGGAACATCTTAGGTATGGGCAAAGCGAATGTTTTACTTATGGCGATACAAGCGTAGGGTACGATTCAGGTACGAAGTGTAAAATATCTTATTGTTGTATGTTATCTTAGATTTAGTAGTTAAGAGTTATTCAAAACTTTCCTTACAAATCCGTCGTGCACATCAAGTCTTTTTTTTGCCTTAGTGTAATCAATGCCCAGCTTCTGCATGACTATCGCAACTTTTGCATTTCCAAAAGCGGATTCCAGCAATTTTTTTGCATCATCCCGGCTGATACCTGTAACGGTCATTATAATCCGCTCTGCACGCTCGGTAAGCTTTACATTTGTAGCCCGCAGATCTACCATGAGATTCTCATAGACCTTACCCATCTTGATCATCGTGGTTGTGGTCAGCATGTTTAATATAAGTTTGGTAGCCGTGCCTGCCTTCATGCGGGTAGACCCGGTTATGACTTCTGGACCTACGATTGGTCGGATGATGATGTCGACATTAAAAAGCGGCATGGTTTCTCTATTACAGCAAAGAAAGATTGTTTTCGCATTACGCTTTTTTGCCTCAAAGAGGGCGCCCATAACATATGGAGTTGTTCCGCCAGTGGTGATACCCATAACGACGTCCCGGTGATTTACCTCTGTTTGCTGAATGTCCTTTGCGCCACTTTCTGGGAAATCCTCTGCATCTTCTGCCGATTGAAATACAGCCTTTTGACCACCGGCGATGATTCCAATTATCATTTTTGGATCAGTACCGTAAGTAGGGGGGCATTCCGCGGCATCTAGTATCCCCAGCCTGCCACTGGTTCCTGCGCCAACATAGATAAGTCTGCCGCCTTCTTTAAAAGTATCAACGATCATGTCGGCTGCTTTTGCAATAGGTTCTCTTTCTCTATGAACGGCCGTAATGACGTTCGCATCCTCGGCATTAATAATGTCAATAATTTCCAGTGTGGTTTTGCAGTCAATAGTGATGGTGTCTGGATTGCGTTGTTCGGTCAGCAGTTGAGAACGGTCTCTAATCTCCATAATGAGTTGCATGGTAACATCGTCTCTAAAGATTGTCAAAGGATATTTACAAAAGAAGGGTTGCGTGTTATAAGGTATGATATGAAATTGGAAAATAAACTAAAAAATCTTCCGTATTCACCAGGTGTCTATCTTATGAAAGATGCTAAGCATAAGGTAATCTATGTTGGCAAGGCCAAGAATCTCAAAAACAGGGTAAGAAGCTATTTTCAAAGGAACACAGATGACAGGCTCTACACGGAATATCTGGTACGACATATCTCCGATATTGATTTTGTGCTTACCGAAACAGAGAAAGAGGCACTCATTCTTGAAAATAACCTGATCAAACAGTTTAAGCCAAAATTTAATATTAACCTCCGTGATGATAAGACCTTTATATGTATCAAACTAGAGGTCAACAAAAAATTCCCTTATCCGAGGGTGGTACGGCAAATTGAGGATGATGGCGCGATGTATTTTGGTCCTTATGCCTCTTCCAGGGCTGTACGACGGACATTGCGGTACATTCACGACATCATTCCCATCCGCAAATGTCCCGACAACGTATTTAAAAAAAGAGTAAAACCCTGTCTTTATTACCAAATCCAAAAGTGCTTGGGACCATGTTGTAGTCTTGTTGATGAGGTTACGTATCAAAAGCTCATTGACCAAGTGGTGCTGATTTTAAAAGGTAAACAGGAAGACCTCATTGACATGCTGAAACAACAGATGCGTGAGGAATCAAAAGCAATGCGGTATGAAAAGGCTGCTAAAATCAGAGATTGTATTCGCGCTATTGAAGAAACGGTAGAAAAGCAGAGAATCCATTCCTTGGCTTTTGTAGACCGCGATGTCTTTGGTTATTATGTGGTGGGAAATGAAGTATATATTACAGTCATGTTTATCCGGGCAGGGAACATGGAAGACGTTGCCTCGTATCATTTTCCTACAAATCATAATACCATTGAGGAGATATTCCGATCCTTTTTAAACCAATTTTACAGTCAGACAAGATTTATACCAGCCGAGTTGATTATTCCTGTGGAGTCTGTAGATGCAAAGTTGCTTGAAGAATGGCTTACGGAAAAGAAGGGCAAAAAGGTTGAAATAATACATCCCCAACGCGGAGACAAGGCGCGGCTTATTGAAATGGCGCAAAGGAATGCTGAAAATGTTTACCGGATGTCCAGGAACCATGAGGATGATTTTACAAGAACATTAAAAGCCCTAAAAGAAACCCTGAGTCTAAGACAAACACCGGAACGTATCGAGTGTTTTGATATATCCAATATTTTCGGCAAACAGGCAGTCGGGTCAATGGTCACTTTTACACAGGGAAAACCTGATAAGTCCGGATATAAAAGATTCAGGATTAAAACCGTAGGACAAATCGATGATTATGCTATGATGCATGAAGTCCTAACACGGAGATATAAGCGGGCAGTGGAAGAAGGTGATTTGCCAAACTTGATTATGGTAGATGGTGGCAAAGGTCAGTTGGGTATAGCCTTAAAAGTATTTGAGGAGTTGGCGATTGGTAACGTAGATTTGATTGCATTGGCCAAAGGCAGGAAGGAAAACAATGGTGCCGGTGAAAAGAGTGGTGAACAGATATTCGTCCCGTCTATGCCAGACGCTGTCATGCTCGCCCCATCTTCACCAGAGCTCTTATTTCTTGACAAGGTACGAGATGAGGCCCATCGGTTTGCCATATCCTATCATAGAAAACTCCGTGATAACGAGTATTACAAGTCTCCTCTTGATGGAATTCCGGGGATTGGGATTGCGCGAAAAAAGAAACTTTTCAAGTGTTTCGGCAGCATTGAAGGTATACGAAGTGCGACAGTCGAACAATTAACTGAAATCAGTAAGCTGCCGCCAAAGCAAGCAACCGAGATATTTAATTACTTTCATATAAATCCGAAGCACGAAATCAGAAGTTTGAAATAATTTCAAACTTCCAAATTTCATTCGTGCCCATTCGGGGCTAAATAAGATATTGGAAATACTCATATGATAACGGCGGAAATTATTACGATAGGAACTGAAATCATGTTAGGGCAGATCGTGGATACCAATGCCCGGTGTATTGCAAAAATATTAACCGGAAAGGGGATTCAGGTGCTATTCCAAACATCTGTCGGCGACGATAAGGAATTGTTGAAAAATGCTTTGAGCCTTGGTAGAGAGAGGGTGGATCTGATCATTACCACTGGAGGGTTAGGTCCTACGGTAAATGACATAACACGCGAGGCTATAGCAGACTTGTTCAGCGTTACTCTCGTGACTGATCAAGAAGCGCAGAACCGTATTCAGAGACATCTGATGGATCGGCATGTGAACATGCAGGATGAATATAAGAAACAGGCGCTCATCCCTGAAGGCGCGCGCGTTCTCCACAATGACAATGGAACTGCAACTGGATTCGTCATTCGGAATGATAAGAGAGAAATTGTCTGTTTGCCAGGAGTTCCCAGAGAGATGCAGTCCATGCTGGATAAGTATTTGAAGATTTATACAGAGCAACATACCGCAGATGAAGGATGTACATTGACAAGATATTTGCACGCCTTTGGTATTTCTGAACGTGCTGTAGAAGATATAGTAAAGGATTCCTTGGTAAAAGAAGGGCAAATGAAGGCTATGACATTAGTGCTCGATGGCATTGTAACGATAAATATCCTTACTACTACGATAGAAAGAGGATATGCTGTAAAAATACTAGACAAGGTAGAGCAGTACATTCGAAATAAGTGTGGTCATGCAGTATTTGGAGCAGGTGATGAAACGCTTGAATACGCAGTTGCTATGCTTCTGCATAAAAGTAATAAAACGGTTGCCGTTGCAGAATCCTGTACCGGAGGATTAGTTTCGGACAAACTCACCAATATTCCAGGTATCTCTGAGTTTTTTTTGGGAGGTGTTGTCGCCTATAGTAATAAGATGAAGGTTGATATATTAGATATTCCGGAGGAGCTTATTCTGAAGCATGGCGCCGTAAGTCCACAGGTGGCAAAGGCTATGGCTGAAGGTATACAAAAGAGGGCTTTATCAGATATTGGCGTTGGTATTACAGGAATTGCCGGCCCTGCAGGTGAAACAAAGGAAAAACCTGTGGGGTTGGTCTATATTGCTGTAGTAGGAAATGGGTTTGCGGAAGTAAAAGAATGCCGGTTTAGAGGTTCCAGGATAGACATCAAAAATTTTTCTGCAAACACCGCATTAAACATGATACGTCTTAAACTAATAAACGATTGTAAATTACATGGGCAAGCAGATTAATGAGACAGCTCATGGATTGCACCTCGTTTTTAAAACCTATAATTGAAATTTAGGGCAAAGATATGAGTAATGCTGTCATAGTGACCATCTATGGGCGTACCCAGCGCATCTCCTACGGTATTATTTACATTTCTGTTTTCGTAAAAAACAACACCGTAAGCAAGGTCTATCCATGTATTCAAACTTTTTCCCCAACCGTATCCAAGTCCTGTAAATAACGCATGCCGGCTGCTCTGAGGAACAGAGGGCTCAAAAGTTTCTCCAGGAACTGGCGATTCGTGAAAGGTGTACCCGCCTCTCAGTTTTACGGCTTCATACAATTTATATTCCCCGCCCAGGGCAAAGCCAAACGTATCGTGCCATTCCCGGACGTCATTAACTTCAGCTCCTACGAGGGGATTTGGTGATTCAAGATCAATTTCAAGAACATCAAATCGCGACCAGTTAGTCCACTGGAAGTCCGCTTCTATGCTCCAGAGATTCCCCTGTTTATACGCATAACCAAAGGAGAGCATCTCCGGTATTGTGGCGGTGGTGTTGGTGTCTGAAGCGAACCGATCAGAGCCAGCTATTGCACGGGGTAAACCGCTCAGTTTCAGTTTACCATCAAAGTCTATATCTGCCTTGCTCCGGAATGAAATGCCAATGCTGTGTTGCGGAGTAATATTACAGAGTACTCCTGCATTGTACCCATAGGCATCGCCATGCATTTCGAGATCACGAAATCCCTCAGGCGTGCCTGATACAAATGAAGGAATACGACTTTCCTGATTGGAGTCGGCATAGTAGTAATCAAATCCTGCGCCGATCGAAACAAAAGGAAACGGTTGAAAAGTGATGGTTGGGTTAATATTAATGATACTCAAATCGAAATCCGTAATTACAAATCGTGAAAATCCATTTTCGTCCCATTTACCTTTGAGGCCGTAAGGTACTGTTATTCCCAGACCAGCAGCTAATTTATTTCCGATGATTGGACTGGCAAAATATAAATTTGGTATGGTATTTATGCCGGTATCCATATCTTCACTGATACCGTTACCGTGATATTCTACTGAGGGAAGGACAAAACCAGCACCAAGAGAAACTTGAGGCCTTTCGAGTTGTGTTAGTCCTGCCGGATTAAAAGAAATTGCAGACGCATCGTTTGCGCGGGCTACAAAGGCGTTTCCCTGTGCAAGAGCTAAGGCGCTAAAGACAGGATTATGTAAGCCGGAAGCTATCTGTGCTACTGCGTTTGTTGCCTTACAAAAACAGAGAAGAATAAAAACACTAATTACAGCGAATTGTTTCATGCGTAAGCGCCCTCTGAGAGAACAGAGTTAGTCAACATGGTTGTCAAAAAGTTTTTAGAATTCTTTTCCCTGTTCATCCCGCGGGTGTATTTCACGGTAGTGATCAATAATGGCAAGAACCTTTTCTGCAAAGGTAGGGACAAATTGAGTATTTATTCCCTGTTTAATAATTTCGCACGCCTTCTGGTGAGAATATTTTTTGTGGTAATGCCTGTCGGTAGTCAGGGCATCATAAGCATCTACTATTGAGAGAATACTAGCCTCAGAAGGAATTTCATCTCCCCGCAGACGATCAGGATACCCTGCGCCGTTATACCATTCATGGTGATGACGCACTATTGGCAAGCATTCTTTCAAAAAGTCTATTGGTTCAATAATTTTATAACCTATCTCGGAATGTCGTTTCATTAAAAGAAATTCTTCTTCAGTGAGGTAGCTTGGTTTCGCCAGCACAGCATCAACTACGCCAATCTTTCCTATATCGTGAAGGTAGGCGCCATATCGCAAGATTTCAATTTTTGACTCGTTCATGCCCAATTCTTTAGCAACAAAGGCTAATAGTTGTGATACCCTTTTAGAGTGACCTGCCGTATAAGAATCTTTTGCATCTATGGCATGCAAAAGAGCTTCTGTGGTTGCAAAGAAATTTTGTTTAACTGCTGACCTCAGATTGTCCACCAGCTTGTTTCTTTCCCATAATTCGATGTTGTGATGCAATGCCTTTTCAGCCACATTAAGAATTTCAGAGGGATGAAAAGGTTTCACGATATAATCAAATGCGCCATTTCGTAAGGCTGCAATTGTGGTTTCTATGGAAGGATACGCTGTAATCATAATTATGGGAATAGTAGAATTTGCAGAACGCATATGCTTAAGGAAATCCAGACCGTTTGCCCTGGGCATTTTTATATCAAGGAATATCATCTCTGGTCTCATACTATCCAAGGTATTAAGGGCTTCATCTATGTTTGATGTAGTGGAAACATAGTATTTATCCCTCAGGATTATCTTTAATGATTCCCTTACACCTAAGTCATCATCGATTACAAGTATGTTTGCTGATTTAAATTTTTGTTCCATACCTTATTCCTTAAAGAGTAACATGACATTTCTTGTACCAAATCTGAAAGAAAAATTCAATGAAAAATGTAACTAATTTGTATTTCAAGACTAACGACTATTTTTCTTAATTGTAAATAAAATGTGTCTAAGGTATTAATGTACAATATTGTTTATTCGCCTGATTTATCATACAATTTTAACCACATATGTTCATAATTGTTCGCTTGTTGTTGTTTTTTGGTAACGTTTTGCCTTTAACAACAGTGGCCAATTTTGTCGGCATATATCAGAAAAGGGAAAAAATTGCGACATGCTACGACGAGAAAATGTACACATTTCCTTTCGATACTTTAAATAGACTTCTTCTTCAAGTTGTTGTAATAGTCTTAAGTATTTAAAAATAGCCAACATTCGACATATAGAAGAATATTGTCCATGGTTGGTACTAGAATTGCTCAATGCTCATTATTGTTCAGATGACAATTATTATCTTAGCGCCTTAAATTTTAAAAAGCATTTTACTTTTTAGTTTGTTTATAATCGCTATATAATCTCTATTCTGTTCGGCAACGGATGCTTTCTATATCAATCGACGATTTTTAGAAAGGGGATGGTGATGTACACTTTTTTGATGGTCTCAGACGATGATTCTATTCGTGGCCTTTTTAGAAAATCTTTAAACGGAGATTATATAATTCATTATGCAAAGACTCATGATGAAGCTCTGCAAATATTTATTCACAAAGACATTGATATAATATTTTTGGATATTCTCTTGAATAATGATGGGGCAAGTGTACTCCTGGAGAGTCTGAAACAAATCAAATTTGATCCGACGATTGTTGTGTTAGTTCCCGAGTCTCAGCCGGCGTTATCCGAAGAAGCTCTAAAAATTGGGGCGTACGAACTTCTCGAGAAACCTTTGACGAAAGAATCGATACAGCGCACCTTAAAAAGGGCTCTGGAAAATCAAGAACTTAAAAAGGAGCTGTGTTTTATCCAGTCGCAAATTAAAAATTTACAGCCGAATAGTAAGGATAGTGGTTTTTCGGAATCGGCTTTCAATAAACAAACAAATACCGGCGATACACATCTTACCTATAAAGAGGTATTTCAGAAGTTTTCTAAAGTATTAACTCATGTTTACGATCTTGGAAAACTTGCTGATATGACTGTAGAGGCAATGAAAGAAATATTCGGGGTGGGAAAGGTAGTGTTTATGCTGATATACAAGAAAGAGGGTCTAAGTCGGCCATATCGTTATTTCGGTTTAGATGAGGTCGCCGCTAAGAATATTTGCTTCAATCGTGAGCATGGAACTATGCTGTGGCTGGCCAAAAATCACCAGATATTAAGTAAGGATGTTATAGATAGGGAGGTTGCAACTAACAAATTATCCAGGCGTGAAGCGATAAACATGCAGAGGGAAATAAATCTATTGCAATCGCAACTATGCATTCCTGTCTTTACTCATGGGAATCTTAGCTGTGTAATAGCTTTAGGGAACAAGATTACCGGAAAGGCGTTCTTTGATGAGGATATCGAATTGCTATCCATGCTGGCAGGATATATAGGTATGGCAGTAGAGAATGCTTTTCTTTACCGTGAGGTGAATCTTAGGAAAGTTCGAAATGAGAATATATTAGAAAACATCCCTTGTGGTGTAATTGCCATAAACAACAACTGTAAGATTAATACCTTAAATAAAAGTGCTGCAAAGATGTTAAATATTTCATCAAACGACATATTAGGAAAAGATATCAAGCATGTTGGTTCTGTATTTGCTAATATTATCTTGAGGACATTAAAAGATAAAAAAATTTATAAGATGATTGAGATTGTGCATCCTGCTACTCATTCTGTATATACGGTAAGTACTTCTTTATTAGATAGTGAGGGCGAATTAGGTGCGGTTATAATATTTTCAGATATAAGTGAAATTAAGAGATTACAATCGAGTTTAATCGAAGTTGAGAAATTAGAGACAAAAATAAAGAATTTAGAAACCAAAACACTCTCACCTGGTATTTCTAATATGTTATGTGGCGAGCTTGTCACACAATCGGCTTGATAAAAAAACTTGTAAATCTTTGGGACCCTGTGGCAATAAAGATGCGGATGTTTGATTGTGTAGCTTTGAAGCAGTGTTTTATATCCTCTATCTATTTATAACTGGCTATGAAAACTATATTATTGGTAGACGATGAATTCAGTGTAGTAGAGTCTCTCCGTCTTGTCTTAAAGGATAGCTATAGAGTATTAGGTACTCATAGTGGGAAGGAAGCCTTAAAGATATTAGATAAAGAGCGTGTGGATCTCATATTGCTTGATTTGAAAATGCATGAGATGGATGGCTTAGAATTGCTGAGAAGGTTACAACCCTCTTGGCAAGAGATCGGTATAATAGTATTAACTGCGGTAAATGACGTTAAGTCAATTGTAGAGGCTGTTAAGCTGGGTGCTTTGGATTATATTGTCAAGCCGTTTGAAATTGAAGAGATTAAGATAACGGTTGAAAAGGCATTGCAGTTTAAAAGTTTAACCAGGGAGGTTCGATATCTTCGTTCCGAATATAAATACCATTCTATCGACAAATTAATTCATGGACATAGTCGGATGATGGAGGAAATAATTGATATTATTTCCAGGGTTTCTCGGGTGGATTCAACCGTTCTTTTGCGGGGGGAGAGTGGAACGGGTAAGGAATTAGTTGCACGTGCAATCCATTTTGATAGTAATCGGCGCGAGAATCCCTTTGTTGTCGTAAGTTGTCCAAATCTAGCAGGGGACTTGCTGGAAACAGAACTCTTTGGTCATGAGAAGGGATCGTTTACCGGTGCATATGAAAGAAGATCAGGTAAGTTTGAGATAGCTGAAGGTGGTACCATATTTCTTGATGAAATCAGCGAGATAAACCTTCCTTTGCAGGCAAAACTATTACGTGTTCTCCAGGAAAGGGAATTCTCTCGTTTAGGAAGTCATTCTGTTATAAAAACTGATGTACGCATAATTGCTGCGACAAATAAAGATCTGGAAGGAATGATCAAAGCCGGCCAATTCCGTGAAGATCTTTATTATCGTATTAATGTTGTCCCCATTTATCTCCCGCCGCTTCGTGAAAGGCCGGAGGATATTCCACAATTAGTAGAACACTTCTATAACATCTTTCGAAAAGAGTGCCATGCAAAAACAGAATTTATTTCAAAAGAAGCTATGGAGGCATTATTAAAGTATCATTGGCCAGGAAATGTAAGAGAGTTGAAAAACATAATGGAAAGAACTATTGCACTCTACGGTAACGAGTCTACTCTTCTACCAGAACACCTTCCTATTGAGATCACAGGTATTTCTTCCTGTAATCTTCAAAGGGCAAAATCAAATAAAAACTGGCGAATCTCCATGGAAGACGAAGTGGCGCACGTAGAAAAGCAGCTCATCGAACAGGCTCTTCAGGAATCCGGAGGTGTGAAATCGAAAGCAGCAAAGCTCCTTGGAACCACTCGCCGCATTATCAATTATAAGATGCAAAAGTATGGAATTGCAGATTCTGGGAACTAACTTGATGGTATAGGAATTTTCATTTTAATGAAGAGGATTTCAGGGTGGAATGGACAAGCTTTGTTTGTCCATGTCCGTGCCTTAACTTGTTTAAAAAACTAGTAATACGCGTTAATAATAGTATAATCAGAGCCTGAAGAGGGCAATTCCACGCATTGATATTTCAACCTGTATATGTGTGATAAAAACATGGATGTTAATTTATGAAAAAACGAGTAGTCGTAACCGGTATAGGTGTTGTTAGTCCACTTGGCATTGGCATACGTGAAAACTGGGAAAGATACCTATCTGGTACATCAGGAATTAAGGAAATTGCACCGGAAGGTGTGGACACAAAAACATATGCTGGCAAGGTGTCTGACGTTGAACTAGAGGCATGTATTCCCGAAGCCAAAAAAGATAAAATAGATAAATTTAGCCGTTTTGCCTTAGTTGCTACAAAGATTGCATTAACCGATGCAAAAATTGGTAACGAATTTGACAAGGAAAAGATTGGGGTTTTTATGGGTAGCGCTTTTAGCGGGCTTAACATCATCGAAGAGCAAATTAAAATGCTTTATGCAGATGGCCCAAGAAGAGTTCATCCTCTTTTAATGCAAAAGAATCTTACGAATGCCCCATCTGGTGAGATTGCAATAGAATTTACTCTTAAAGGTCCTAATATAGGATTTTCATGCGGTGCATGCTCAGGAAGTTATAGCATAATTCATGCATTTAATACAATCCAGCAGCATGATATCGATGCAGTAGTTGCTGGCGGGACCGAAGCGCCACTTTGTCAGAGAGTTTTTGAAGAATTGAGACATAAAGGTTTGTTTTACTCAAATGACCCTGGTTTAACTCGAGCGAGTTGTCCATTTGATATTGAAAGAAAAGGCTTTGTTTTGAGCGAGGGAGCTGGTGTTATTGTTTTGGAGACACTGAGTAGTGCAGAGAAGAGGGGCGCTGAGATTTATGGTGAACTTGCTGGATTTGGGGCCTCTTATTGTAATAAGAGTGATGCAGATCAGAAAAACTCTCCTTTTTATTCTAAAGTGTTTTGTATAAAACAGGCATTAGAGTCTGCTGCCATTGATGCATCTGATGTTGATTATATCAATGCAAGTGGTATATCTGGAATAAGAGAAGATATAGAAGAATCAGAGGTAATAAAGTCGGTCTTCAGTGAAAATACTTATAAGATTCCCGTAAGTTCAACTAAGGGTAGTTTGGGATTCTCAGTTGGTGCATCTGGTCCAATTGATGCAATCTTTTCACTCCTGTCTTTGAAAAACAAGGTTCTGCCGCAAACAAATAACCTTGAAAATATTGATCCAAAATGCAGTTCATTATTTATCCTAAAAAAGCCAGATTTCAAGCCTGTAAACATAATACTATCAAACAACTTTGATTACGCCGGTAATAATGTATCCCTGCTGTTTAAGAGATTTTGATAGTATCGGTAGTAGGAAGGTTGTGGACAATATTCCGGAGGGTAATTTTTGCCTGCTTATTCTGTGATAAAAGGCGTTTGCCCACTAAACAAAGAGGAACGGTACTCATAGAAAATGGACAGATACGGTGGGAAAGATAGAATCGTTGTAACAGGAATAGGAATTATTACACCAATTGGAATCGGAGTGGATGCGTTCTGGGAATCTGCAATTCATGGGAAGTCAGGTATATCAATGATTTCAAGATTTAATGTAGAAGGTTACCCTACCAAGATTGCTGGTGAAATAAAGAATTTTCATCCTGAAAAATACATGCCTGATGATTTAGCCAACGCCTTGTGCAGATATTCTCAATTGGGGTTAGCAGCAGCGCAAATGGCAGTGCGGGATGCAAATTTAAAATTAAGCAGCTTAAATAAGGATAAAGTCGGGATATCAATTGGTGTAGGAGCTGAAACGTTATTATACTACGATGAAAAAACGGCAATTGAAAATAACAACTATACCCTACGAACCAAACCTCCCCTTGAAAACAGGAATATAGCAAACGTAATTTCAGATTATTTTCATTTTTCAGGTCAAAATTTAGTCGTAGCGACAGCTTGTTCAAGTGGAAATCAAGCCATAGGAGTTGCGAGAGATATGATTAAATCAGGTCAGGCGGACATCGTTTTGACAGGTGGAGTTGAGGCGCCTATTTTCCCGCTTAATCTCGCGGCCTTTTGTTCACTGAGAATAATGTCGAAAAGAAATGACCAGCCGACAAAAGCTAGTAGGCCTTTTGATAAAGATAGGGATGGATTTGTAATGGGGGAGGGTGCCGGCATCTTGGTTCTTGAAAGAGAAGAAAAGGCGTGCGAAAGGGGGGCTCATATCTATGGTGAAATCGCCGGTTATGGAGCCACCAGTGACGCCTTTCATATGACCATGCCATCTCAGGACAGGATGCAAATATGCAAGGCGATGAGTTTGGCAATAGAGGATGCCCAGCTGGATATCAGCAATATTGATTATATTAATGCACATGGAACATCCACAATAGCAAATGATCGTGGAGAAACGAAGGCGATAAAAACGGTTTTTGAGAATAATGCATACGAAATACCAATAAGTTCAACCAAGTCGATGACGGGACATTTAATGGGAGCGGCCGGTGCGGTTGAACTGATAACATGTATTTTAGCGCTACAAGAAGGTGTAATCCCGCCGACCATTAATCTAGAACATGCAGATCCCGAATGTGACCTGGATTATGTGACAAATGGAGCGAGAAAGAAAGAACTTAATGCTGTCCTTTCAAACTCCTTTGGCTTTGGAGGAAATAATTCAACGCTTGTGATAAAAAGGTCCAAAATCTGAAGGTTTTTATAAGTCGTCAATAAATTAATTGATTAGAGACAATATTGGGAGGGTAAAATGATGGAATCTTTGACAGAAAATTCGATTGAAGAAGGACTAAAAAAAATATTAGCGAAAGAACTCAAGATAGAAGTTGAAGATATTACCGCTGATTCACATATTGTGAATGATATCGGTGTTGAATCTGCGGAAATGATAAATTTATTATATAATATTGAAACAGAGTTTGATGTAGAAATTTCTAATGAAGAAGCAAGTAAGAATTTGATACTGAAAAATATGGCGAATCTTGTGAAAGAAAAAATTAACATGAAATCTATAAAATAGAGTTACTTGCATTTTGATTTTTACGTGTTTACATGAGATCGTTAACTATTATTTGCCTGCCACATCAAATAGACTTTAAGTTTCCAGGAGGCTTTTTATGCATGATTCTCGCAGCGTAGACCTTATGGTATGGAATTCATTCATGGGAAAGGCCTATTCCGTTAGTGATTGCTTTAGGGAAAATGGTATTGGGGTGCTTGCCAGGGCATGTAAGGATGCGGGTTTTAACATTGCCATTGAAGACCCGGCGGGGATCGAATTTTATACTGCATTCACAAAGAACGATCTTACGCCAAGACTATCCGAACTTTCGTCGCAGATCTTTGGTGTTCAGCATAATGAAGATACTGCATCCTTAAGAAAGGAGTGGCACCTTCTCCAGGATAATCTTGCGGATGTTATGAGAGAAAAAATGGAGAAATACATAGATGATCTTGCTCATAAGGTGCGGGAAAACCAGACAAAAGTACTCGGAATCAAGACTTGGCTTGGTGATAGATTCGTATATTCCGAGAAGCTTGCGCAAAGAGTCCGCGAAATAAGCCCGCATACCATAGTAATTGCCGGTGGACCCCAGGTTAATCAATTCAAGGCACATGCACTGGAAAAAAGCCCCTTCGATTTTTGTGTCGATGTTGAAGGCGAAGTAACCCTGGTGCAGATTATTAATACCGTAAGAGAAATGTATGCCCGGGGAGCCACAAAATCCGCGGTGGTACAACGAGTCGTTAAGCTTGCCGAAACGGGGAAGATTTTTAATCTGATATATAAGGACGGTAGTGGCAAGATAAACGAAACAATTGTTAAGAGACTTCCCTTAAACTTAAAACCTTTCCCCTTATATGAAAAGGAGGATGGAAAGGTAAATATAGCAGTAATAAACGAATCGTCTGGTTGTTATTATGGGAAGTGTAGTTTTTGTACACATCCAAATATTACCGGCAAATACCAGACCCGAGATATTAGTATAACAATTCAGGAGGTGAAGGAAACTATTGAGAAAACGGGTATTGGACTCTTTAGGTTCGCAGGTTCTACAACGCCTGTTTCACTGAGCAGACGGATCGCAGAGGCCTTATTAGCAGAAGGCTTGAATATTGAGTATTCAATGTTCATTCGGGCAGAACCTAAGGCGCGGGAACGGTTGGCCGAGCTTGTTGAGTGTTATGAGGAAATAATACGGTCAGGACTTAGGGCTGTTTTCCTGGGTGTTGAAGCAGCGAATAACGTTATTCTTTCAAAGATTATGGACAAAGGCGGTTCTGTAGAGGATATGTATTTTACCGTGAAGGCCATAAAGCAGGCGTCCTACAACCAAAAAAAACATCTTGATGTAGGCGTTAGTTTTATTTATCCTTGTCCAATACCTCCTGACAGTGGTATAACCCATGAGCAGATTTTGGAAGAGAATTTGTGTTTTCTTCGAAAATTAAAAAATGAGAATTACAAACCAGACTCCGTTCTTATAACGCCTGGCGCACCGTTACCTGCAACAACGTGGCAATTAGAGCCGGAGCGATTCGGTTTCGATCTGCCTGCCGATTATGTCCAGACGCTCCTGCGCTACGAGTATGAACTGACAAAAGATCCAAGCACATGGCCTGAACTGGATATTTTTTTACACGGCATTAAGTTCCTGGATATGCTTAAGATGTCCGGGATCATGGAGAAAAAGGTCAGAGGAATGGGTTACACCGTAAATGTTTCTGACGAACATTGTCTGGCGGCAAGAAGTGCAGGATTTATAGGACAGAAGGGCTTGGAAGAATTCAAGATGAGAAGCGATTTGTCTTTATTGACAACAGACTACAGCTTCCTGGGAGAGGTTTACCAAAAGATAAACACTTACAGCCGCGGACTGGCAGAAAAAAATGTTTTTAAAAAATAACGATATTTTATCAGGAGGAAAAGTTCCATGGTAAAAAGGCGTGTCGTTATCACGGGCCTGGGGATATTAGCTCCTAACGGTAATGGAAAGGATGCTTATTGGGATGCCTTAATCAACGGGCGATCGGGCATAAAAAGGATCACGTCATTCGATCCTTCTCCATTTAGCACACAGTTTGCCGGTGAGGTGAAATGCTTTGATCCTGGCGATTATTTTGATCCAAGATTGGTCAAAAGAAGCGCAAGGTTCTGCCATTTTGGTGTTGCTACGGCTAAGATGGCTGTAAAAGACGCTGATATCGATATCAGCAGAGAGAAGAGTAGCAGATGTGGCGTATGTTTTGGAACTACGATAGGCGCTGAAAATGATATCTATGAGCATCAGCACAGGAGATTCTTAGAGTTTGGCCCGAAGGCGGTTGGCCGTTATACTGCTCCTGAGGTTACACCGCATGTAGCAACCGGCTATATATGTTCAGAATTAAAAATTACCGGACCAAATTCGACCTTATCTTCGGGATGCTCAAGCGGGCTTGATATTGTAAACTGGGGATATAGCATGATAAAGGGGGGAGATGTAGACATGGCCGTCGTGGGTTGCGCAGATTCTATGATATTTCCCTTTGCAATGTCAACCTTTTCCTCCCTGGGAATACTCTCAAAAAGAAACGAAGAGCCTGAGAAGGCATCGAGGCCGTATGACAATGACCGTGATGGTTTAGTGGCTAGCGAAGGTGGTGTATCAATCGTGGTTGAGGATCTGAACCATGCCTTGGAAAGAGATGCAAATATATATGCTGAGATTGTATCGTATGCCACTGCATGTGAGGCTCAGGATGTTTTTCATGTTGAATTAAATGGAAAAACGCTGTTTACTGCACTGAAACAGGCATTAATCAACGGTAAAATCAGAGGAGAGGAAATAGACTATATTTGTGCCCACGGGAATGCTATTCCTAGTTATGACTTGGCAGAAACAAATGCCTTTAAAACTTTTTTTGGTGATCATGCATACAACATTCCAATAAGTTCAATTAAGTCCATGACAGGCCATGCCTTCGCTGCTGCCGGTGGTTTCCAGGTAGTGGCTGCAAGCCTTGGTCTAAAGAACGGGATTATTCCTCCCACAATTAATCTTGATGTGCCTGACCCACTCTGCGATCTGGACTATGTTCCACACAGCGCCAGGTATTGTAGTATGGATACTGCCCTGATAAATACCCATAGCGTTGGTGGGACACATGCTGTTCTCGTGTTAAAAAAATATCCTCAGGTAAATTAGGTTATGTTTCCAACACATATTGAGAGTATTTTTATATCTTTGCTGTATGCAGGGCTTGGGTTCTTTGTGCTCTTGAGGAAGCCAGCTGACAGCATCAATAAAAGATTTTGTATCCTTGCGAATACATTTTGCGTCTGGGCATTTTTTATTTTTTATATACTTCAGACCACAGATCCGGTGTTGGCTGTCTTCAGGCTGAGATTAGTCTTTTGCGCAGCTGCTTTTATCCCTTCTGCCTTTTTCTTTTTTACCTCCATCTTTCCTGATCGGGCGGAAAGGTCTATCGATCGATACTTAAGTATATTTTTCTTTATCATAAGTATCATATTGACATGCTCTTCATCCAATATTGTTCAGTCTTTATCATATGTTAACCAATTACCACAAGCGAATTATGGTCCATTATTTCCGGTATTTTGGTCTTACTTTATGCTCTGTATGGGATATTCTTTATATATCCTGTATAAAAAAAGCATACGTTTCTATGGAGTAAAAAGACTACAAATTCAATATTTATACTTTGGGGTAGCAGTATCCGTACTCCTGGGGGCCATCACAAACTTTCTCTTACCAGCAATGGGTATATGGCAAGTTGAAAGCTTTGTGCCCCTGGTTACCGTCCCCATCCCCGTAGCAGTGGCTTACGCTATTGTAAAGTACCATCTCATGGATATCAGTGTCGTAATAAAGAAGAGCACTGTTTACGCTATTCTATCCATTATCCTCAGCGTAATCTATTTCACGGCCGGACTCATCATGAGTACCATACTTCCTGTATCAGAGTACAGAGAAACCGTTATGAATATAGTTTCTATCATAGTGATGATTTTAACTTTTGTGACTATTCGGGAATCGATTCAACATTTTATTGAGAATAGTCTATTCCGTACCAAGTATAGCCACCCAAAGATACTCAGTAACTCTACCGTAATGTTTTCTTCTATCCACGATTTGAATAGACTTCTCCGTTTTGCCATTCAATATTTATATGATTCCGTTGGTATTGAGAAGATAGGGATACTGATAAAGGATGAAAAAACAAAGCGTTACAGTCTAAAAGCAGCTATAAATCTCCCATTCTCATCCGATTCATTCGAGGATAAGTTATTTCTTCCCAGCGATGACGCAGTTGTTACCTGGCTCTGCCAAAATAAAAAGATTCTCTCTAAAGAACAACTGAACCGTTTTGCGCATAGCAAACTTGATCACGTATTGGAAGAAACATTGACATCTTTGGACATAGACAGTTGTGTTCCCGTCCTTCAGGAAAATGACCTCTTTGGCATAATTCTTTTGGGTAAGAAAATTGACAAAAAGGTCTTTACGCAAGAAGACGTCCAGATGTTTCTTGCATTTTCTGGTCAATTGGCTATGGCAACTCATAATGCCCGCCTGTATTCTGGTTTGGAAGAGGCCAAGACGTATAGGGACAACATCCTCCAGAGTTTAAAGTGTGGCGTGATTGCTGTAGATATTAATGAAGAAGTTACTCTTGTTAATAATGAGGCCAAAAGTATCCTTGGACTGAATAACGCAAGTTCAAGCGGAACAATACTAAATGCCCTTGATAGGGACACTCACAAATTACTGCGATATACGCTCAGGAGTAACAGAGATTACCGTGACGTTGAAACTTTCATTGAAAGAGGCAATAAGAAAGTTCCCTGTGGTGTAACCCTGACTCAACTCAAAACTGAAGCCGGCGAGAAACTCGGGACATTAATGATTCTGACAGATCTAACAGAATTAAAATTGCTTCAGGCAGAGAAACAACATGCCGATCGTCTCGCATATCTTGGTGTACTTGCATCTAATATTGCCCATGAAATAAAAAATCCACTGGTGGCCATAAACACATATTTTCAGCTTCTTCCCTATAAGAAAGATGATGTGGATTTTCACAGTAACTTCAGGGGGATTGCCTTAAAGGAAATAGGGAGGATTAATAGAATCATTGAGGATATGCTGAATCTGGCAAAACCTTCCAAACCAGTTATGCGGCACATAGATCCTCATTGTGCAATCATGGATACCATAAACTTGCTAAAGAATGATGCTGCCGAAAAGGGTGTTGAGATAACTACGGCTTTAGAAGAAATGAGTTGCCAGCTTGCTGCCGACGAAGATAAGGTAAAGCAGGTGCTTATAAACATTCTGCAAAACAGCCTTGATGCGTTGCCGAGAAATGGGTGTATTCATGTGAGCACAAGCTTAATCGATAATATTTCCGAATTCAGAAGAAGGGCAAAAGAACGCCCTGGCAGGGTATTCTTTTCGTTTGCTTCACCTCTCTTAGGCGAATTAAACAGGCAATATTTCGTTATAAAGGTCACCGATAATGGTATGGGAATTCCTGCTGAAAAGCTTGGCGATATCTTCGAACCATTTTTTACTGATAAAGACAAAGGAACTGGTCTTGGCCTGGCTATTGTATTTAGAATTATGAAGGACCATGAAGGATGTATCTACGTAGAGAGTAAAGAAGGGGCAGGAACTGATTTTTATATTAGCCTGCCAATAAATAGTAGAAATACTCCTGACATGAGTAACTTCGAACCAAAAGCTACAGAAACTCCGTCAGTTTTATAACCAGAGGGGAATCCATCTCCTTTTTTCATAATACAACTTTTCTGGAGCATTGGCATTGATGGTTTATTCTTAAAATTATTTTTAGTGTTTGTTTAAGGATGCGATGTCATTCAGAAAACGTTCTCTGGAATACTGTCCCTTTTTTATTATCAGTGAAACATCATGATTTAACTTTTCTTTATCTGCCTGTGTCAAATCCTTCGATGTAACCACGATAATGGGAATGCTATTCGTCTCCGGCGTTGTTTTTAATTTGTCCACTACATCAAATCCACTTACCTCTGGCATCATCAAGTCTAAAAGGATCAAGTCTGGTTTCCAGAGAAATGTTTTATCAATTCCTTCTTTTCCTCCGTATGCCTTTAAAATCTCATATCCTTCAGAGGCGAGGAATGTGCTGAGCAGTTCTACCGATTTTGGATCATCGTCAATAATCAGCACTTTTGAACGTGCTTTATTGGCAGGGGGAAAAAGTCCGTATGCGGCAAGTTTTGACAGGAGATCGTTCCTGTTCACCGGTTTACAAAGATAATCTGTTGCACCCAGTCCAAAGCCAATATCCTTATTGTCTACAATAGAAATTACAAGCACAGGAATATCTTTAACCTCCTTATCCATTTTAAGCTCTTTCAAGACCTCCCAACCATCTTTCTTGGGAAGCATTACGTCCAGAGTAATGGCAAATGGCTTAATTGTCCGTGCCTTGTGCAGCGCCTCTTCGCCATCGAAGGCAGTGATTGTTTGATATCCTGATTTGTTTAAAAAGACGCACAGCAATTCGCTGGTTTTCGGGTCGTCTTCTACTACCAGAATAGTCTTTTGACTTGCCAGACCTTCAGATAGACTGATACCTTCCTTTCCCTTACCTGCATGCGCAGGCATATTTACAGGCAATGTAAACTGAAAGGTGCTGCCGGCTTTCACCTTACTCTCAAACCCTATCTTGCCACCATGCATCTCAACTAATTTCTTTGTGAGGGCCAGACCTAGTCCTGTTCCCTCATAGTTGCGTGAGTAAGAACTGTCGGCTTGTGAAAACTCCACAAATATTTTTGGATAATCTTCGGGGTCTATTCCAATGCCTGTATCGGTAACTTTAATTTCAATGAAATCTTTTTCTTTCCCAAGGGTTGTTGAGTGGACAGTGATCTTCCCGTTTTCTGGGGTAAATTTAATGGCATTGGAAAGCAGGTTATACAAAATTTGTTTAAACTTGACAGGATCTGCGAAGATTCGGTCAGCGAAGTTGTGGAGAATTGTTTCAATTGCCAACGACTTCTTATCGGCGAGGCCTTTTAGGGTTATTAAGACGGCTTCTATAGCCTTGCCAATCTCAAATTGTTCATATTTTAATTCCAGCTTGCCCGATTCTACCTTTGAGAGATCTAATATATCATTGATCATCTGTAAGAGATGGTGGCCGCTGCTGTGAATGTCCATAACAAACTCCATCTGGTCATCGTTTAAATCACCGCACAACTTATCCCGAAGTACCTCGGAAAAACCGATGATTGCATTTAATGGAGTACGCAATTCATGCGACATATTGGCAAGAAATTCACTCTTTGCCTTATTGGCGGCCTCTATCTTTTTGTTTTGTATTTCGGTAAGACGGACTTTTTCCTCGAGTGCTGCGTGGTAACTGTGTATATAGGTATCAATGGCCAATTGCATATCAAGATTCATAATCTTATCAATGACCAGGATATAGTCAGTTACCTTGTCAGGTTGATCTTTGTATGTCGTAATGATAAGTGGAAAGATGAGTCGGTGATATAAGCAATATGCCCCAATATACCAATTGGGGTGCAGGTCTATGCGATCATGAGTCTTACCGACATTTAACCGATGCTCAAAGTATTTCTCGTCATAAATTCCCTCCGTAAGCATCAGGAGATATTCCTTCTGTGTGCGTCTGACTTTTTTAATCGTTTCCTCATCGGATAGAAAAGATCGGGTTTCCTTAAATCTGAGGAGATGACCATAGAACTTGTTTATTATTTCATCGGCATGCTGGTGAATAAGCCCGTTTAATTCTTTGAGCAAGGTTATGTCTCGCTCTGTAAAATCTAAATAATCTTTCCGTGTCTGCCGTTCCTGTTTGCTGAGGGTTAATTCACCTAAAGGCATGATGTGTTCTTCCATTGCAGATACTTTACTCAATGAGTTTTTAGATTTTCCTTACGGTTATTTTATCCTTACCGTTTTTCACAACGGAAACAAAATTTTACCATAAATTTTTGTGAATGCTAAGGAGAAACTGGCATTAATGCAAGGGGTGGGTAGGATAAATACGCCAATTATCGGAGGGGTGTTTGTAAAACTCTTTTTTGATTCCTCCAAAAGGCTCTGTTCGGGCGAGTAGCTGAGATTGGTCTGTTTCAGAAAGATTTGTAAACTGTTGTGCATAAGTTACATTCTCTTTAAGCTGTTCAATACTGTCCATGCCTGAAACCAAAGTGCTAACGGGCTGATTCCAGGCAAAACATAAGCACTCTTTTATCGTAGCCACGTTATCTTCCAACAATATTCCGTTTGCTACCGTCTTCATTGCAAGAATTCCAATATCAAATTTTACTGCTTCCGGGATGACTTGTCGAACAAAACTCAAATAATGTGGATCAATAAGATTCACGGGTATTTGAACCGTTTCAATGAGCTGATGATATTTTTGAATGGTCTTTACATGTACTTCCGGGTTCCTGTGCCCTGTAAATCCAACGTGAAGTATCTTTCCCGCTTTTTTAGCCAGGAGGGCTGCCTCAATGGCACCTCCCTTCCTAAAAATGGCATCCATATCCTCAATCGTTTGAACATCATGGAATTGCCATAAATCGATATGATCTGTTTGCAATCGTCTCAGACTTTCATGCAGTTCATTTGAAGCTGTAGCCATATCCCGTCCGCGACTCTTCGTCATAATAAACGCCTTATCCCGCCGATCTTTTAACGCTTTTCCAAGACGCCTCTCGCTGTCACCCTTATTGTAACTCCATGCCGAATCGAAAAAATTAACACCCTCGTCAATCGCAGTATGAATCATTCTAACAGCATAATGTTCATCTTGCATCCGCCCCATGTGGTAACCTCCTACGCTGAGCATGGAAACCATCTTGTCTGTTTTGCCCAAACGACGTTGAGGCATTCCTCCTTTTTTTCCATGTGTTGTGCTAAAGGAAACAAGGTCTCCTTGAAAATCACTTTGCGAATTCTTAGAAAAACCGAGACCCAGAGCAATGGCAAAGGTACCTTTAAGAAAATCCCTGCGATTGGTAAATCCATTTTTCTTATGTGTCATTTTAGTAATCTTGGTGAATGATTAATTTCTCATCTGCCCATTTCCGTATACCACGAATTTGTATGAGGTGAGTTCCTCAATCCCCATAGGGCCACGGGCGTGGAGTTTGTCTGTGCTGATGCCAATCTCTGCACCCATACCAAATTCATAGCCGTCAGTAAAACGGGTAGAGGCGTTGATGTACACGGCTGCCGAGTCTACCTCTTTGGTAAATTTCATGGCATTGTTGATATTGTCTGTGACAATTGCATCGGAATGATTAGATCCATACTTTGCAATATGATTAATTGCGTCATCAAGGATTTTTACAACCTTTATATTTAAGATCAGGTCGAGGTACTCGTTATAATAATCTTCATCGGTGGCTTGTTTTATATTACGTAAAATATTGCATGTCACATTACAACCTCTCATCTCTACACCTTTGTCTTGTAATTTCTTCGCTATAGGCGGTAAAAAAACAGGCGCAACCTTTTCATGTACCAACATAGTTTCCATGGCATTGCAGGTTGCAGGGCGTTGTACCTTGGCATTAAAACAAATCTCTTCAGCCATCTTGAGATTGGCAAATTCGTCTATATAGGTGTGGCATACGCCTTTGTAATGCTTGATGACAGGGATGGTTGATTTCTCTACCACGGTGCGAATAAGTGCCTCACCACCGCGGGGGATAACGACGTCTACATATTGATCGGCCCTGAGCAGATAGTCGATGGCTTCACGTTCAATAACCTCTATCAGTTGAATGCACCGTGTGTCCAATCCTGCTTTTTCCAGGGCGGAGGTAAGTATCCTGTATATAGCAATATTCGAGTGGATGGATTCCTTTCCGCCGCGGAGAATGACGGCATTGCCGGCCTTCAGGCACAATGCTGCGGCATCGGCAGTTACGTTGGGCCTGGATTCATAAATAATGACAATAACACCAATGGGTACCCGAATTTTTTGAATTTGTAAACCATTTGGGCGGGTATGCCCCCGTATGACTTCCCCGATTGGGTCTGCAAGATGAATGATTTGTCTGACACCTTCAGCCATGCCCCTGATGCGACTATCAGTAAGACGGAGACGATCTATCATGGGTTCAGGGAGTCCTGCTTTTTGCGCGGCTATAATATCCTTTTCATTTTCCGCTTTAAGCATGGCAGCAGAGGAGATGATGCCTTCGGCGATATGATGAAGAGCTGTATTTTTTCCGGCAGTGGTTGCTGAGGCGATAACTCGTGAAGACGCCTTTGCATTTTTAACAATTTGACTGACGTAGTTTTCTATATTCATGGTGATAGGAAATTAAATAATAAGCCGTCGCTACAAGAATAATTGTAGCGGGAAACTGCCATGGAAATAGTCCATCAAAAAGGAAAATCTTCCATCTGTTTTGTGATATTGTCTTTACCGGTTCCTTCTTTGCGATGCTTTTAATGCGGAAATTATATTTTTTATAAAAAACTTCATCTGTCCCAGTATATCCCAGAAGTTCCCGGGCTTCTTTTTCTATGCGGACAGGGTCGTTCTTTAAAGCAGAGTATTCATTTCCGAGTTTAAAATTTTCCGCCTCTAACCGTGATGCATGATTCTCGAGTGATTTTTTTGTTTCCAGCATACTGATTCTCTCTTGCCGTGTTTTACTGATAATAGAGGAAAATAAAATAACCACGCACGATGTTATAAATACCATTAAGACAAATTTACCAAAATATTTATTTCTCATGGAGTACCCTTCATTTTCACCCTGACTACATTGTGTTTCAGGAGAATTAAGAAAGGGAGCGGTGCAATTTCCACTATCACCGGTGTCTATTGGGACATTTTGCATAGTTTTCCTCCGTAGATAGCATTGTCAGAAAGATCTTCCTCAATACGTAAGAGTTGATTGTATTTACATATTCGGTCAGTTCTGCAGAGAGAACCGGTTTTAATCTGACCTGCATTCGTAGCCACAGCAATATCGGCAATGGTCGTATCCTCTGTTTCCCCGGAACGATGTGAAATAACGGTGGAGTATCCATTCATCTTGGCCAGCTCTATGGCATTAAGGGTTTCGGTGAGAGTGCCGATCTGATTGACCTTAATCAGGATGGAATTGGCCACTCCCTGCTCAATCCCCTTTGTCAGGATTTCCGTATTGGTTACAAAGATATCGTCACCGACAAGTTGGATTTTGTCTCCTAATTTATCTGTCAGCTTTTTCCAGCCGTCCCAGTCTTCTTCTGCAAGGCCGTCTTCTATACTGCAAATCGGATATTTACTTGAAAATTTCGCATAGAGTGCGATCATCTCGTCATTGGTCTTTTTTTCGCCACCTTCTGCCCGTAACACATATTTACCATCCTGATAGAATTCACTTGCGGCTGGATCCAGTGCCAGGTAGATATCCTTACCCGCCGTGTAACCAGCTTTTTTGATTGCTTCAAGAATCAGGTCGAAGGCTTCTTCCGTGGTCTTGAGGTTTGGCGCAAAGCCGCCTTCATCACCCACGTTCGTATTGTATCCCTTCGATTTCAATACCGAACGAAGGTTGTGAAATACCTCGGCGCCCATGCGTAATGCCTCAGCGAAGCTGTCGGCATGGACAGGCATTATCATAAATTCCTGGATATCCAGATTGTTATCCGCATGTTTACCGCCATTTAAGATGTTCATCATAGGTAGCGGTAGTACCTTGGCATTTGTACCGCCAATGTAACGGTAGAGTGGAAGGCACAAGGCGTTTGCCGCCGCCCTGGCAACGGCCAGGGAAACACCCAAAATGGCATTAGCGCCCAGCTTTTCCTTGTTTTTTGTCCCATCCAATGAAAGCAAAAGATTGTCTATCTCGGTCTGCCGGGTAGCATCTATCCCCTCAAGCTTGTGTGCAATAATTTCATTTATATTTTTTATGGCAATTTGCACACCTTTACCCATATAGCGGGATAGCTTATCGCTATCCCGAAGTTCCAGCGCCTCTCGTTTCCCCGTGGAAGCGCCCGACGGCACAGCGGCTCGACCCATCGCCCCGTCCTTTAATATGACGTCAACTTCTACAGTAGGATTTCCCCTGGAATCTAAAATCTCTCGTGATCTGATACAGCTTATGGTAGTCAATGCCTGCTCCTGTTTTATTATGTATGCTTGTGATGGAAGGTAGGTAATTAAAATTAAAAATTATGTGTTTTATAGTAAATATTTGATAACTTGTCAAACAGATTCTTTAAAAAAACTTGACATTGCCTTCTTATCTGTTATTGTGTGGAAAAAGGATGTCTGACCAGGATAAAAAATGCAAGAAAAGAAAGAAATGAGAAAGGTTAACAGCATGAAAAGAAAAATGTTTCTTTGGTTTTTTCCGGTTGTATGTATTTCGTTTTTTAGTATGTACAGTGCATCAGCGCAGTTCGAATGGTTTTTTAAGAAAACGAAGCCGTTAAGAGATACAAAACTGAGTGATACACAGATTGTTTCCGGACTGAAAGAAGCACTCAAAGTAGGCATTGAGAACACCGTGAAATCGACTGGTAAGATTGATGGATACTTTGGCAATGAAGCGATTAAAATCCTGATGCCAGAGAACCTGAAAATGATTGATAAGACACTGCGCGTGGCTGGATTTGGGGAAAAACTCGATGCGTTTGTGTTAAGCATGAACAGGGCTGCAGAGCAAGCTGCTCCATTTGCTGAAGATATCTTTATCAATGCGATTTTTGATATGACATTCGATGACGCAAGGAAAATTCTTGAAGGCGCTGATACGGCCATCACTGACTATTTCAAAGAAAAGACGTATCATAATCTCGTGAAAGCATATCAGCCGGTAGTAGAGAAAAAAATGGATGAGAATGATTCTACCCGCAAATACAAAGAAATTGTTGAACGGTATCAATCTATTCCCTTTGCGAGTAAACTTGGAGTTTTTGATCCAGACCAATATGTCATAACTAAGGCGCTCGATGGATTGTTTTGCGTTTTAGGTGAGGAAGAACGTAAAATTCGTAAAGATCCTGCAGCGCGGGTAACCGACCTCCTCAAGGAAGTATTTAAATAAAAGAGTGGCATGAGGGTAAAGAAGTCGTGGATCAGTTATCCTGGTCTATCGATTACATCCCTATATATTTTGCGTAAAGGCCCTTCGCCAGCGATGCATCATTTGTGCCTGAAATAATTGATCTCCCATCCGGAAACACCGTTAATTCATATTTGTCTGTCTTAAAGCGTAATAAAAAACTATTAAAGGACACATTTCCCACCTTTTCCAGTCGTGCTGCAAGTCTGGCCATGTCTAAATTTGATCCATGAGGATGTAAAATTTGTACGGCATTCCTGCCACACAATGAGGTTGTTGTTCCATAGGTGTTTCTGGACAAAAATTCATATTTTTGCTGTTTGCATGTTACGCAATCAGCCTTCTCTTTGATGTCTTCTACATGCATTCTTTTTATTTCGTTACGCCAAAGGTCAATCTTTACAAGTCCTTTGCTCAACGTATCGAAATTATCCGTTAATATTTTTAACGCCTCCGCTATCTGAATAGAGGCGATCATGCTGGCGATGGGTGCGATAATCCCTTCCGTATCGCATGTTTCGGTAGTACCAAACGGTGGAACGTTTTCAAGTATACATCGGAGACAAGGGGTCTTTGTTGGGACAATGTTCATCGTGAGACCCGTACTCCCGATGCATGCACCGTAAATCCATGGTATCCTGCTTTTCACACAATAATCATTAATCAGAAATCGTGTCTCAAAGTTATCGGTTCCATCAATGACAATATTTGCATTGTGCAGGAGAGTTTCGATATTCGATGGGTTAAGGTCAACAATGGCAGATTCAATCTGAATGTGAGAATTGACTTTTTGAAGTTTTTTATGTGCGGCAATAGCTTTTGGGAGGTTTTTTTCAATATCTTCTTCGTCGAATAAGGATTGGCGTTGCAGGTTGCTTTCTTCGATATAATCACGGTCTATAATCTTTAGACACTTTATCCCACTTCGAACGAGAAGATTCGCTGACGTGCATCCTAATGCACCGCAACCCACAAGCACGGCGGTCTTCTCCATAAGCCTTTGTTGCCCTTGTCTACCTATCCCGTAGAACAATGCCTGCCGTGCATAACGCTCTGACATGCTAACTTTTTATTTTGAAATTACTCAGACAGGAGGCGTCTCCTGCTGCAAGGGCTTTTTCTCTCTTGTATCCGATTTGAGAATTTATTCCTTCACCAAACCCTGCAATCCATTCATTAACGATACTACACATCGTTAAAAAGTCTGCTCCACCATTGCGCCAATAAACCTCGTGAACACAGCTTTCGTGGTCCCATGAGGTGCTTTTTTCAGACTCTCCGACTACCTGTGCACCACGGTCACAAGGCATTCCATCGCAGAGGTAGTCTCCCATTACTTCAAAGGCTTTTGCTGTATTGTTGCAATCTGCTGGTGATAATCCCTTGTTCTTGATAGCTTCTTTTCCGCACATAATGCCATGTCCATGTGCCGCTTCTGCCGCTACTTTTGCAGCATCGCTGTATTTTGCACAGAAGGCAGCAATCGTAGCGGCTTCTCGTGTTTCTGCCTCGATAATGAGACTCTGAATGCCTTGATGAATGGGTTTATTGGCTAACAATTCTTCAAGGGGTTTGTTTGTATTCGGTTTAGGATGTTTTTTGTATACCTGTTCAAGGATTTTATCTGCCTCTGCTCCATATTTTGTTTTAAATGCAGAAACAATGGCAGATTCCCTCGCCTCCGAGGTTTTAATCTTGCCGTACATCCAATGATGGATCGGTCCTAATACTAAACTCATCCAGAATCTCCTCAGTGTGAAATTTGAAAAATATTACGCTTGCCGCAAAACCACCAAGATTATAAAAATTCTATCGTAAAAACAACACAGGTTATCTGTAATACTCTTGTACAATAAATAGGTGCCTTAAATAAAGCTATCCAATTGTTATGCAAGCTCCACGGATTCGACTTCAGGAATCTCTTCTTTGAGACGTTCCTCTACGCCGTATTTTAGTGTCATAAGTGCACTCGGGCAGGATCCGCATGCCCCCTTTAAACGCACCTTTACAACGCCGCCCTGTACATCTACAAGTTCTATATCTCCGCCATCTGCTTGTAATGCCGGTCTGATATGTTTCAGTGCTTCTTCTATTTTTTCTTTCATGTCAATGCTCCTTTCTTATAAGTGGTTAGTCTTTTTTCTTTTGAATAACGTCGTTCAGTTCCTTAATAATTACTTCCGGATCGATATTATGCATGGCGGCACCAAAGGCAATATCTTCTGTCTTTGAACCCGGACATGTAAAACAACCGGCTCCAAAATATTTTTTTACAACGGCCTCTGCTTCAGGATATTGTTTAATTACATCACCTATGCTGGTCTTTTTTGTTATTTTTATTATGCCTTCTGACATACGTTTATAATTCCTTGTAAAAAATCTTGGGGATTAGAGCAATAATTCAAAGAAGTAACACCTGGTCTCAACTATTACAACAAGGGAAATCGTATGCAAAACTTTCATGATTTCCACAGGTATCGTAATCTGTAATCATTACGACAAAGTTTAGGGTATCGGACAATGGAGTTTTTGTCAATCAAAAAAATATAACAAAGGCCTCTCATGTTTTTGGGAGATGATGTTTTAAGAATTTGATTGATTAATGAATATTTATCTTTTACACTTATTTACCTATGATTAAACTATCTCATATCCCTTTTATTGTCACGATAGTCTTGTATTTTATTTCTTCCATTTGGTCGATTGGCTACATTGTAAAACCGTTTGTCTTCAATAAAAAAGTAGCCAAGTGGTCAATGATGATGGGTTTCTTCGTCCACAGCGGGTTTTTGGTATTCCTGGGACTTGAATCCAGTAATATCCCAATAACAAACATCTATGAGTCTTTCGTATCGCTAATATGGTGTATTCTGTTTGTTTATATCAATCTGGATTATCTTTACAAGTTGCCGTCTTTAGATACGTTTTTAATTCCAGTCGTTACTGCGCTCTCTATCTGGGCGCTTACGTTTGATGGAGGAGATTTGTTTATTACCGTGAGCCTTCAGAATTTTTGGCTCATAGCGCATATCATTCCTATATTTGTAGGCTATGCTGCCTTTACCATATCCTTTAGCCTGAGTATTATGTATCTCACGCAACAAAGGCAACTAAAGCACAAACTGTTTGGTCCGCTTTTTAATAAGTTACCCTCATTGGAAGGAATTGACAGGCTGATGTGGAAGACGATCTCTCTTGGCTTTCCTCTGCTCACACTTGGGCTTGTATTTGGCACATTCTGGGTCAAAACTCAAAATATTTTAGGTGAGCAGTGGTACCTGGATTATAAGGTTGTTCTTGGTTTGGCCACGTGGCTTATTTATGCAGCCCTGTTGCACATGAGGCTTGTGTCATCGTTCCATGGTACGAAAATCGCATGTTTGACTATTGCGGGTTTTTGCCTCGTGCTTTTTACTTTTATTGGAACCTTCTTTATGGGCTCAAAACATGCCTTTCAGAAGGTGAGCGAGCAAACACACGAAGAGATTTTGAATATACAATAAGCAATACATAAGCT
>JAUQXU010000465.1 GCA_030837935.1 Candidatus Brocadia sp. | reverse complement strand
TTTGACGGTGATGTTCCAACCGCAAAAGTCTTAAAGGTCGATAAGGATGAGCAAACTTGTGGGCATGAGAATAAATTGTCGGAGGAGTTGGTAATTAACGGGGAGTCCAAGGGTATTAAGAATGTTGTGGTTTCTTTGGTTGATATTGCATCGGGCAAAAAGGCAGATACGACGACTGTTGCGCTAGACCAGAAAGAATGTCTGTTTACTCCCCATGTACTTGCGGTTTCGGTTGGAGCTAGCGTGGATTTACTGAATAGCGATAACGTGATGCATAACCTTCATTCCTGGTCTATCAAAAATGCAGGTTTTAATGAAGGGGTATCGGGCGGTGGCAAGCTTACAAAGAAGTTTGATTTCCCGGAAGTGGTTAAGATAACATGTGATGTTCACAAATGGATGAGTTCCTTTGTAGTGGTAAAGGGTAATCCGTATTTCGCTGTTACGGATGAAAGTGGGCGGTTTAGGATAGAAAATGTGCCTGCTGGTTCTTATAAGATTGAGGCTTGGCAGGAGAAGCTTGGGAAAAAGACGGGTGATGTAACTGTAAAGCCTAAAGAAGAGACTACGGTAGACTTTGTATACACCAAGAAATAATGTGATTATACTTTTAAATGGAACGTGTAATTTACTCGATTAAGAAGGCGTACCGCTAATGAATAATGTGAAGATATTGATGATGTTACCAAAGAGAAGTGCGTTTGTGGTGTTGTTTATCCTTTCGTTTGTTTTGCCTCTCACGCTTTCCCAAAAAATGTTTGCATCCGAAGCTCCGGCGCAGGTGGCTCAGGAAGGCGCCGTTTCTGGTGTGGAGTTGCCTCAGTTTGAGGGCGGACAAATGTCCGGATCAGAGCAATCTCCTGAAGGGCAGCCTGCGGCAAGCGTTGGTACCGAGACTGCTGTGGCAGCAGAGGAGGAGGAAGTCGGGCCTGTTCAGTACAGGACTTTTTTTGGGATAGATTCCCGCTTAGTGGTTTGGATTGTATCAGAGTTGCATCTTATGTTTGCTGCCTTTGTGCTTGGCGTTCCCATCTTCGCAGTTATCGTTGAGATTGTGGGATTTAAGGGCGGTGATATAAAGTACGACAAGATGGCGAAGGAATTTACCAAGCTATTGTCTGCGGCCTTTGCTACGACGGCTTCCCTGGGCGGACTGCTTGGGTTCTGTCTTTTTGGTCTGTATCCAGAATTTATGGGTCATATGACGAATGTCTTTGCACCGACTATGTACGTTTATGCTTTAATGTTCTTCGGCGAAGCGTTTACACTCTACGGATATTATTATTCGTGGGATATCCTTAAAGGAACCGCAGCGAAGAAGTGGTTTCATATCTCGCTCGGTGTAATGCTTAATCTGTTTGGAACAGGGCTTATGTTTTTGACTAATTCCTGGGCTACGTATATGATGAGCCCTGCTGGTATTGTGCCAGCGACGGGGAAAGTCCTCAGTTTGTACCACGCAATGTATAACCCCCTTTGGATGCCTGTAAACATCCATAGGTTGATTGCGAATGTTTGTTTTGGTGGCTTTGTGGTAGGCGCTTATGCAGCTGTTAAGTTCCTGGGAGCAAAGACGGAGGAAGAGAAGGCGCATTACGACTGGATGGGTTATGTTGGAAATTTTATAGGGGTTGGTGCACTGATCCCGTTACCATTTGCAGGATATTGGTTGGGACGCGAAGTGTATAGTTCCAGCCCCGTGATGGGGAATATCATGATGGGTGGTGCGTTTTCCTGGACGTTTATTATTCAGGCAATCTTGATCGGCATGCTCTTTATCGGCGTTAATTATTACTTATGGCTGGGGATGGGAAGGATTAAGGGCTCAGAGCGATATACCAAATTTATTAAGTATCTTATTTTTGTAATTTTTTTGTGCTTTGCCGTATGGCTTACCCCTCACAACCTGCCATTGAGTGGTGAAGAGAGGGCGATGATCGGCGAGCAGTATCATCCTTTCTCAAAATATTTCGGTGTTATGGCTGCGAAAAACGCCGTGGTCAATCTGATTATTTTGGCGACCTTCTTTTCCTTCCTGATTTATCGGCGAAGCAATAAGGGAGAGATGGTTCCGTTCTCTGAACAAGGCAGGGCTGGTAAGATAGGGATATTTTCTGCCTTGATCTTTTGTTTGCTGATGCTTGTTTCGTATGCGGTTTCGCTCAATTTCGTGGAGTTAGAGGCTAATATAAAGGTTTTTGTGAATCCGCTCATACGGGCACTTTATATCCAGTCATTTGTGGTTTGTCTTGCTGCCTTTTTGACCTTTAAAAACAAAGGAAAACTGGGGCAGACTCTGTTATTTGCAGTTACTGCGTGTATTGCGGTGCTCTATTTTTGGTATTACGGCTTTCAGGTTATGCAGAAGGCCAACCTGGTATTGAGATACTTGTCTGTAACACAGGTTTCGATCGTGATGAGTTGTTTGATTATGAACGCCATTATAGATGTCTTTATGTTCCGTAAGGCGAAGCTTGTGGGAGGGATTGTATGGGGGAAGATGCCTGTGAGGTCGCAATATGCATTACTTCTCCTGTGTATTGTTATTGTTATCTTGATGGGATTAATGGGCTTTATACGTTCTGGACTCAGGATGGATTGGCACATTTACGGGGTTTTGCAGGATACTTCTCAATGGGCGTACACACCAACCTTGTCATATATGGGGCGAGTGGTTGGTCTGATCGTTGTGCTCTTCTTAGGTTTGGTTACTTTTGTGTTCTGGCTGGCTAATTTGGGTGAGAAGAAAGAAAAAGCAAAGGCGAAAGACTACAATTATGATGAGGCTGCAGCAGACTATGAGAATACGCACTAATGTTACGGTAGAGAAGAGGTTTGCTGGTACAACTTATTGCTGAGGTACAGAAGCTAGTGAGATTTAATCAGGATAAAATATTTAAGATGATAAATTGAATGCATAGAAAGAACTTATGAATAAGAGCATGTTAAAAATTACAGCTTTTGGAATTGCAGTTATAGGATTTTATATCTATATTACAATTTATGTGGCAGGGCTTTCAGGTACAGGCGGTGGCGAGTCTGCCAGTGGAGTAAGCCCGGAGGCGGGAGAGAAGATATTTTGGGGTGACGGGCAGTGCAGCACTTGTCATAAGATTGGGACCAGTGGGAGTGCTACGAGGGGGCCTGACCAGGAGGGGTTGGCTGGTAGGGCGGAAGAGCGTGCTAAAGAGCTGGGTATGCCTACAGGTCTGGATTATCTTGTTGAATCCATTGTGGAGCCTGATAAGTATATTGTGAAAGGGTACGATAAAATAATGCCCAAGGTGTTTGATCCGCCTATTATGTTGTCGCGTGAAAAGATACTGGCCGTTTTGGCTTATTTGCAAACGCTGGGCGGAGAACTTGATATTGGCGCTATCATGAAGTATAAGGACAAGATACCTGAGGCATCAAAGAAAAAAGTAAAACCATGGATAGCTCCGATTGTGGTGGATGCAAAAGAAGGAGAAAAAGTGTTTTTTGATGAAACGCGCCCAGTTACCTGCGGGAAATGTCACGTTGTAAATGGAAGAGGAACGAAGGTCGGGCCTGAACTTACAGGGATTGGTGCAATTCAAACCCCTGAGTATTTTCTGGAATCTATCCTTAAGCCAAGCGCAAAGATTGTTAAAGGTTACGAAACGATGTACGTAATAACGTCAGACGGTATACCTTACAATGGATTGATTAAAAGTGAAACAGAAGAAGAGCTCGTGTTATTAAAGGAAGAAAGCGGAGAAATCGAGGAGGTTGTTATTCCGAAATCAGATATTGCCGAGATGAAGAAACAGGAAGTATCTATCATGCCAGGGAATATCGGTGAGCTTTTAAGCGTAAGAGATTTTTACGGGATCGTGTCCTTTTTGCAAAGTTTGAAATAGATCATGTTGTTGTATATGCGAAAGAATCAATAGTTAGGAGCGTATGAATGGCTAATAAGCGCAATACATTTTTATTAATATGGGTACTTACAGCCGTCGGCTGTCTGTTTGTATTTCTTAAATATGCTTCGCCGAAAATTTTTCAGGTGTTAATGGCTAAGGATCACCCTATGCCGACGCCGAGCACCCTGATGATGTGGTATATGATCATGGGGGTTTTGGCGGGGTTGGTTTATGCAACTACCAGTAATCAGAAGTTTGCAGATTTATTAAGTTTTTTACTTCCTGGCAGTGGGCCTATAATCAAATCGTTTTTGCAAAAGATGTTGTTCGTGGGTTTTCCTGTTCTCGTCGGTTGGTTCGTGTATACATGGTCAATTCCTGGCGCTGCGTCACCGGTTGAATTGCGGATACAACATCCAACATTGCCGCAGGAGTTTGAAAAACTTGAGAATCCTTTTCGACAAAAAGATGAAGAAACTCAGCGAAAAAGCATAGAGGAGGGGAAGATACTTTTTCAAACATACTGCCGACCATGCCATGGGTCAAAAGCCGATGGTAACGGGCCGTTTGCAAATTCATTTCGTTTGAGACCAATTAATTTTCAAGATCCTGGTACCATTGCAACGGTGGTAGACAATTATCTCTTTTGGCGCATTAAAGAAGGGGGGCCAGGTTTGCCCTCAGAATCAACGCCGTGGGATTCGGCAATGCCATCATGGAAAGATGACTTAAAGGATGATGAGATATGGATGATTATCATGGGGGAATATGATACTGCCGGTGTCATGCCGCGACAAAGAGAGAAGTTGGAGTAGGGAGATTTCGTGTAAAACGGAATTGTTATACACTGTTTGAGTAATTAATTCATAAACAGCAAGGGAAGAAGAGTAAGTAATATTATGATAAAAGCGTTTAAAATAGGATTAATTGGTTCTGGATTAATCGGTGTATGTAGTTGTTTTTTCTGGTTGTGCGGAGAAGTGTCAGCGCAGTCCTCGCATTTATTTAGAACGTATAAACATGAGGTTCCTCAAAAATTGCAAGAATCACCAGAGGCTGTTGCTGAAGGAAAAAAAGTTTACGAGAAAAGGTGTTGGTACTGTCATGGGATTGAGGGAAAAGGAGACGGTCCTGCATCTATAACGATGTTCCCTAAGCCTAGGAACTTTACAAGGAATGAGTATAAGGTTCGTTCCACAACATTTGGTTCAGTTCCAACAGATGAAGATCTGTTTAGAATCATAACAAGTGGTATCGAAGGAACAGCTATGCCTTTCTGGAGTACGATTAGCGAAACAGAGAGATGGCAGGTAATTTATTATGTCAAGACCTTTAATGAACAATTTAAGAAAGACGTTGCACCAAAGCTGATTTCTGTTGTAAGTGTTACTTCAACACCGGAAAGTGTAAAAAGAGGGCAGGAGCTATTTAAAGAAACAAAATGCTTTGAGTGTCATGGTGAAGACGGCAGAGGCAATGGGCCTTTGACGGTTGCTATGCAAACAGAGTGGAATATGCCTTATCGAGCCAGGGACTTAACAAAGGGCTGGAATTTTAAGGGTGGTAATACAATTGAAGATATTTATCGGACGATATCGACAGGGTTTAATGAAACTCCGATGGGTTCTTACTTGGAAAAACTTTCTGATGAAGACCGCTGGCATGTTACCCACTTTGTGAAAAGTTTAGCGAAAGATATGGTTTCTGACGTTGTTGTTAAGGTAAAACTGAGTGAAGGTGATCAATTGCCATCAGAACCTTCAGATGGCAATTGGGATAAGGCTACAGCGGTCGAGGTTCCTTTGGCAGGCCAGATAATTGCAACTCCAAGACACTGGGCTCCGTCTGTAGATGCGATAATGGTAAAGGCACTGTATAATAAGGATGAGATCGCTTTTTTGTTAGAATGGGATGATACTACGAACAAACAAGAGGAAATTTTTAGAGATGCTGTATCTCTTCAATTTCCGACAAAAATTCCTGAATCGCTGAAAAAACCATATTTTGCAATGGGTGATTCCGGAGGAGCGGTAAATCTTTGGAGCTGGAAGGCGTATTGGCACGAAGGTTTTGGGGCGGTTGTGGAAGCGCCAGAAAATGAGTCAGGTAGTGTGAGTGAGCTGAACGCAAAAGGCTTTAAGAACGTTACGGTACAACCTTTAGAAAGTCAAAATGTTACCGGTAAGGGGATTTACCAGAATGGGCGGTGGAAGGTCGTATTGAAAAGGGCATTGAAGACCGAAGATGTAAAGGGTGATATGCAATTCGAAATTGGAAAACTCATCCCCGTTGCCTTTGCAGTATGGGATGGTTCGAATAGTGATGTAGGTGGGCAAAAGTCGGTTTCGTCTTGGTATTATGTTTCTCTCGAGAAGCCTGTGCCAAAAACAGTTTTTGCCTATGTGTTGATTGCCATTATTATGGGTGCAAGTGTAGAAATGTGGTTTATTGCAAGATTACGCAGGTTCCCGCCAAAATTAGAAGAAGAATAAAATATAATATCATGTTAAGGAGTTGTTGATGAGGTTAAAGTCTATAAATAGTTTACACAAAATATTATTAATGACGGTTGTCTGTTTGCCATTGGCTGTTTTTTCAAAAACTTCATTTGGGCAAGACCGAAAGATTGATGCCATGTATCTAGAGTTAGATAAGAAATATCGCATTCCTGAGCAGTGGTCTGTGCTTCCCCTAGAGCTGGAAGATCCCTACAAAAGAGTAAAAAACGGGCCCCCGCTGGTAAATGTTATCCATAAGGCGAGCGTTGAGTGGCTTTCCAGATGGATTGCAAATCCGAAAAAAACGGTGCCGAACGCAAAGATGCCGAATCTCGGTTTGGATTTTGAGGAGATTAAGGCAGTAATTGTTTATCTGAGTAGTCTTGCCGAAAAGGATGTGCCAGAGATTTCCTGGGAGGCCTTTT
>JAUQXU010000464.1 GCA_030837935.1 Candidatus Brocadia sp. | reverse complement strand
ACTTATCCTTGAAGGATAAGTATGCTAAATCTTAATAATTACGCAATAGGTTGCTATGTTCCAGAGCAAATTTCTTTACCCAGACTTTGCAACAAGGTCTTATACAGTTTTTTAAATTACACATGCAACTGAATCAAAGGGCATCTATTACAGGAATAGGATCCTACCTGCCAAGTAAGATTTTGACAAATTATGATTTAGAAAAGATGGTTGATACTAGCGATGATTGGATTATTCAGCGGACAGGGATTAAAGAACGCCGTATCGTTGAAAATGGTGAAATAACGTCTGATCTTGCTACTCAGGCATCACTAAGGGCAATGGAAGATGCCGGAGTATCACCTAAAGATATAGACATGATTATTACCTCCACAAGCACACCCGATCATATCTTTCCTTCTACTTCGTGTTACATCCAACAAAAAATAGGGGCGATCAAGGCAGGTACCTGTGATATACTTGCGGCATGTGCTGGATTTATCTATGCAATGTCTATTGGACAAAGCCTTGTAAATTCAGGGGCAATGAAGACCGTCCTCGTGGTAGGAGCTGAGTGTTTGTCGAAGATTATAGATTATACTGATCGTACAACCTGTGTATTGTTTGGTGACGGCGCCGGCGCTGTCATTATACAAGGAAGTGGTACACTACATGAAATTCTTTCTTCTAGCTTAGCTGCGGATGGATCACAAGCTGATGTGCTCATCGTACCTGGAGGGGGTTCAAAGAATCCTGCATCTTTAGAAACAATCCAACAGAGGATGCATTACATTCAATTTAAAGGTAAAGAGGTGTTCAAGCTGGCAATCAATAATATGAGAAATTTAATTATAGAAACGGCGGAGAAGAACGGCTTCAAATTGAGTGATATTGATTTAATTATTCCTCATCAAAGCAATCTAAGGATTATTGAAGCCACCATGGAAAAGATTGGATTGCCGATGGAAAAGGTATTTGTGAATATTGAAAAATACGGAAACACATCCTCTGCCTCCATTCCCATTGCAATTGATGAAGCGAGAAAAGAAGGTCGCCTCTCCGAAGGAGCTCTTGTAATGCTGGTAGCGTTTGGAGGAGGATTAACATGGGGGTCCTCAGTTATTAGATGGTAGAGAATACGAAAAACAGTATTTCTTTTCCTATGGCCAGGGTATGCAGATATTGGAAAAATGGATAAGGACTTTTATTCAAATTCCAAACGAAATACTTTGCTAAAGATACATAACAAATTACATAGAGTTACAAAGATCACATAGGAATGTCACGTTATGCATACATATAATCCTTTCGCTAAACATGCTTCACCTTCAACACTGATTGACCTTCTCTGCCATAGATCGCAGCATGAGTCTCATCATTCGGCATATACTTTCCTTGTAGATGGAGAGGCAGAAAAAGTTAGTATAACGTATGCAGCGTTGGATAGAAAAGCCAGGGCCATTGCTACATACCTCAAATCTATGGTCACTGAAGGAGAACGTGCATTGCTATTCTACTCTCAGGGACTTGAATATATCGCCGCTTTTTGGGGTTGCTTATATGCAAGAGTAATTGCCATTCCATTATACCCGCCACGTCTCAAACAACGGAACTTATCAAGAATCCAGGCAATAGTAAATGATGCAAACCCTCTGTTAGCGCTTACTACTGAACGGATTCTGTCTATTACGAAGCCTTTGTTTGCCCAGGTTCAAGAACTTAAGGACCTACAATTTCTTGCAACAGACACAGTTCCGGAGGATATAGCGGATAGTTGGCAGAGACCTTCTGTAACAGGTGACACGCTGGCCTTTCTTCAGTATACTTCGGGCTCTACGTCTAACCCCAAAGGAGTAATGGTGAGTCATGGAAATCTGTTGCACAACTTAGCTTCAATGCACCGTATGTTTAACCTTAATTCCGAAAGTGTATTTGTTAATTGGACACCTTTCTATCATGATATGGGGCTCATTTTAGGTACTCTGCTGTCTCTTTACGGGGGGATACCAAATATTTCGATGTCTCCAGTGACCTTTTTGCAGCGCCCTTTTCGGTGGTTGCATGCTATATCCAGTTTTAGAGCAACATGCAGTTGCGGGTCTGATTTTGCATATAATTTGTGCCTTCGTAAGATCACTCAAGAGCAGCGGACAACCCTTGACTTGAGCAGTTGGACTTTAGCTGTCAATGGCGCTGAACCTGTCCGCCCTGAAACCATAAATGGATTTGTGGAGGCCTTCGGCCCTTGTGGATTCCGACGAGAGGCTTTCTATCCGAGCTACGGTCTTGCAGAGGCAACCCTTCATGTTTCCGGTGGCTGCGATGCCGCTTTGCCTGGCATCAATACTCTCAATCTCGATAAATCGGAACTTGAAAATAACCGCGTAGTTGAAGTATCTCCGGGAGCAAAAAATAGCAAGCTGCTTATAGGTTGTGGTCAAACTCACCGTGACCAGAAAACTATTATAGTGCATCCTGAGTTATTGATCAAATGCATGCCAGACCAGATTGGAGAGATTTGGGTGTCGGGCCTCAGTATTACCCAAGGTTACTGGAATCGCTCCAGGGAGACGGCGCAGACCTTTCATGCATATCTATCAGACACGGGTGAGGGTCCCTTTTTACGAACAGGAGACCTTGGGTTTTTCAAAAACGGAGAATTATTCATTACGGGCCGGCTTAAGGATCTTATTATCATCCGCGGTCGCAACCTTTACCCTCAAGATATTGAACAAACGGCGGAGCGAAGCCATCCAGCATTACGATTAGGGGGTAGCGCGGCATTTTCAGTAGATATTGATGGTGAAGAACAGTTGGTTGTTGTCCAAGAAGTAGAGTATGATCAACAGGTGGACGTAAGTACACTGGTTGGCGCAATTCGACAGGCAGTGTTTGAAGACTACGAGGTGAAAGTATATGCTGTAGTACTGATTAAGCCCGGAAGTATTTTTAAAACTTCTAGCGGCAAAATCCAACGCAGCGCATGTCGGGACGCATTTTTAGCAGGAAGCCTGGATGTGTGGGAAGCAGAGAAGCATGCATAATGTAAGGAAATGCCATACCTAATACAGTCCCAATTTAAACTAAATTTGCCAGCATAGCACAGGGATAAAAGAAGCATATATTATGCAGGATATAGAGCAAGCGATTAAGGACTTTATTGTGAGGGAATTTAAGCCAGAAGTAGCTTTGGACAATGACTCACAGCTTATTCAGATGGGTATTATTGACTCATTTGCAATTTTTATGTTGATCGGCTTTATTAATGAACAATTTGGGGTTAAGATCGATCCGGATGATGTGAGCTTGGAGAATTTCGAAACGATCAATACTATCAGAGATCTTGTTATGACAAGGAGTCACTGATACCATCAACCAAACCAGTAAAGAGTGAGGAAAGTATGCAGAAAGTCAAAATGGGTGGAGAGAAAAAAACACTACGTATATTCATTGAAGATAATAATGATATTACTGATTCTCTCCTTTCATTGCAGCAGGGGGGGAGGAAACTCGATCTGGGTCTCAAAGATCTAATCTATGAGAAATACCACGGGTTATTTAATATTGAGATTATACGCGAATCCATTGGGAGATCGGACCTCATGATCCAACAACTTGGAGTAGTACCGGAAGAATTGCTTCAACATAAACTAGATGATGAAAATATTATCACCGCTCAATTTAATCCTCGCCTTTTTGAAGAACAGGTGGACGTGGTAGTATTTTCTCTCCAGCCGGAGATTACTCATTCGCTGTGGAGACATCGACAAAAAGATTATTTGTTCTATCCTCATCCTGATTGGAAAAAAAGGTGGACACCTTTGCAGAAGCAATGGTTTCGTGAATATTTCATTCCCATTGGATTGATTCAGGTTCAACAGTTCAAAGAGAATTTTGTACGCCTCATAAGGGCAATAAAAGAACGATTGAATGCGCATATTATTGTATATAACTGTTCTTCCGTCGACCTTGAGGATCAAACTTACAATTATTATAAACTCCAGAATGATGTTTTGTCTCTGCGAATTCATAAATTCAATTTTGCTCTCATAGAGATTTCAACCTCAGAAGGTATATCAATTATTGATGTAGATCGTCTGATTGCCGAGCTTGGCGGGGAAAGGCATGTGATGAAACGTCTTTCCTATTCCAAGGAAGCATGCCATGCCATTTGTCAAGAATTTCAGAAAGTAATAGAAGATATTGGTTTTTTTGAAAACCGTCCGTTGTTAATGCAAATCGGTCAAAGGGGGGATTGAGGTGGTCCTGAGACTGGAAGTGCCGTATATAAACAGGATGGCTAAAGGCGTTTCCCTTATTAAATGGTATAAAGCCGAAGGGGAATGGATCAATTATGGTGACGATTTGCTCGATTTGGAGGTGCAGATTGAAGACAGATCAATAAGACCTCTGGCAGAAAGGATCAAAAATCTAACAGAGAGTAATCGTCCAGTAGCCGAAAACCTTTTGATGGGTGGAGAAACCAACGCCCGCCCGGTTTTATGTGCCCGCATTACTTCATCAGACATAGGAATTCTCCGCAAGGTTTATGTTAAGGAAGGACAGCGTAGCAATGTAGGGGATTTGCTGGCTTTAATAACAACGGATGAAAATGAATCATTTGATAACGCGGGTTTTGCTTTAACTCAGACGGGTGTATTTCGGGTTGTGTCAAATATTATCTTTTAATGGTTATTGAGTTTGATCTGAAAATACCTTAAATTTCCTCTGCCTACTTTCTCAAAGGGGAAATTACAAAATTTCTTTTGAGTAAGGGTATGTTTTCCTGTCTTGCTTTTAGCTTTTGGAGAAAACTCAATACGTATAACCTTTTTAATAAAAGAGTTGGTTAATGGAAAGATTATTAAGGTCTGGATTAAGATTTTTACGAAAAATTACTGGAGAAAATCCGTATATTGAGAAATTTTTAAAGAGACTGTATCATACCGTAAAAAGTACGATTGAGAAAAAATATATTGGCTCTAATTTTGTTGTCTTTTGGTCAGGTTCACAGAAAAGAAACCGTATTGGAATATATGTAAAAGGGAGCTGTGATCTCGTTTCAATATTTTCATGTCAACCGTTCATTCTTGATGTCTTGAATGGTACGTGTTGTATCCTTCGCGAAGGGGCAGTTTGGGATTCCAGATCCGATTTTCTGCTACAGACCTTACAGCATTTTCCTCAAAAATGCCTTGAACCGGTCGCTGAAAAGCTTAAGCTTCCTGATGATTATTTTAAGCAGGGTCAATTATTCAAAAAATCAATGATAGTACCGTGGCTCCACTGCCTAGAAGAGTTTCCAAAAGATGTAATCATTATGTCTATTGGACCAGATGTGATCCGTACCCTTTACAGGCATC
>JAUQXU010000041.1 GCA_030837935.1 Candidatus Brocadia sp. | reverse complement strand
AGATTACATAAGTTCGACCGTGATTAAAGGTCTGAATATCGAAATGAAGGAAATTTTCGTATAATAAGTATGCAACGAATCAGCCCGAGAAAAACGCAAAAAAGCACAAAAAGAAGATTAAAAGAGGTATCTTTTTGTGAGTATTTGCGCATTTCGTGGGCTATAATATCTGACTGACTGAGCAGGTGGTTTATGTCTATGCTTATAACAGGTGGTGCAGGTTTTATCGGAAGTCACTTTGTCCGCCGGATGATTCTTCAAGGCAAGCGGGCGGTCGTGCTTGATAAACTGACCTATGCGGGAAATCTCGAAAATCTTAAAGATATTGTTGATGACTCAAAGATGTCTCAGCGGTTTAAATTTTACAAGGGTGACATCTGTAACCAGGAGTTGTTAGAACACGTCTTTTCAGAGGAAAGTATTGACACAATCATTAACTTCGCCGCTGAATCACACGTTGACCGGAGTATTAGTAGTGCAGGCAACTTCATTGACACTGATATGAAGGGTGTTTTTGTCCTGCTTGAAGCAGCGCGACGTTTCAGTGTAAAAAAGTTTATTCAGATATCTACGGACGAGGTCTATGGAACAGCCCATCAGGGCGCTTTTAAGGAGACGGATGCATTAAACCCCAGTAATCCTTATTCTGCCAGTAAGGCTGGGGGGGATAGGCTGGCTTATGCTTATTGGGTAACATATCGATTACCAATCATTATCACCAGGGCATCCAACAACTACGGCCCTAATCAACATCCCGAGAAATTCATCCCACTCTTTATCACGAATGCATTGGAGGATAAATATCTTCCACTGTATGGCGACGGAAAGCAGATAAGGGATTGGGTTCATGTCGAAGACCACTGCGCCGCTATTGAATTTCTTATGTGGCATGGGAAAGATGGTGAGGTATATAATATTGGAGGAGGAAATGAACGGTATAATATTGATACAGCGCATCTTATTTTGGATGAACTCAAAAAACCTCGTTCTTTGATAGAACATGTGAAAGATAGGGAAGGGCACGACAGACGTTATGCCTTAGATTGTACCAAGCTCATGACTTTGGGTTGGAAACCACAGATAAAATTTGAAAATGGTCTCAAAGATACGATACAATGGTATACAAATAACCAGGCGTGGTGGAAGCGGATAAAGAACGGTGAATTCATAGAGTATTACAACAAGCAATACGGTCACCGGTTTCCAGATACAGGTTTGCATCAAAATCGTTAGAAGCACATTTATTGAGAAGGGAATGTGTTATGTTGCATACGATAATTTCTGAAGACACAAGATGGGTTATGAATTTGGAGAAAAAAGCAAGGCAGTTGCTGGTATCTGTTCGTAATTTTAAGGAAACGCACAGGTCTCTTTTTATGAAATGTGCCGTCATATTCATGTCGGTGAAGATCGGACTCATTCTCCTTGCCACATTTGCCACAATGGTATTTTTACTGACCTCTGTAACGCCGTATCTTGCCGCAGAGATGTCAAAGACGAAGGCGATGTTCTTCACAATTCCTTTAACGGTGGTAATTACGCTAAAGTTGTACTTCATAGGTAAGATATTGATGACGTATGATAGGTCTAAGTCGACAATGAAAGCAGTTGTTGATGTTATATTATTGAAGGGTAGGCATGGTATGCGTCGGGTAGAGGAAACTTTTTCCATGGATTTACCGCCGCTTTCCTTGGGAAAAATTAAAAATCGCTAAAAACAACCTGTACAAATATCCGTATAGGAGTGTCAATATTAAAGGGTGGCACGGACAAACTTGTTTGTCCGTGCTTCTTTCATAATAAAAAGAGGGCCTCTAAAAGAGGCCTTTTTTGTTTTTAAATTTTACGGCTAATTTGTGATCATTCGTGTTTATTTGAGTGAATTCGCGGACAGATAGCTATTTCTTGCCTTCCCGCCTTTCAATAGCCTCAGCTTGTCGTAAATAAAGCGGCAATAATTTGTCTGTCTCGCATCGATGCCCCGATTCGAACATCCTTTCTCCTAGTAAAGCAACATGCTCAACCTTTGGTAATGCCCACCCTTCTTTGTCTATAAAAATGCCCTTTTGCAGAAATATTTCTCTGTAAGGTGCAACACCATCTCCGAAAATAATTACCGGCCGTGGGAGGATGGATAAAAGTTTTTCAGGCTGAATTACGAGAAATTCAGATATCTTTTTCCTCCGAACTCCTTCCAATCCCTGTTCAAGACTTGTAGGGACAAGCTTGTAGATGCATGCGTAAACGTGGTTTCTCCGTGCATCAAGGATAGGGCAAATATAGTACTCATCTGGGAAATTATTATTTTGGAGTATGTCTTGCACACTTCCTGCATCCCTCCCTTTCGAAGGGGGGGGAATAGGGGGGATACTTTGGTTATAATTTTCTGATATGACATCGAATATGGGCACGTCAATGACGGGTTTATGTAAGGCGTAGGCCAGTGTCTTTGCACAGGCCACACCTACCCGTAGCCCTGTATATGAGCCAGGTCCTACATCCACAGCGACGAGGTCAATGTCCTTCGGTGCCCAGCCGATTTCATTCAGGGCACTCTTAATAGTAGGAACCAATTCTTTGCCATGTTGCATGCCTGCCCTAAAATCCTTTGCAATGATAATATGTCTATCCTCACAAATGGCAACTCCGCCAACATTCCCTGACGTTTCTATCCCGAGTACTTTCATAGATAAATGGTTATTAAAATATCATAGTATTTTTTGGAAATTTGAATAACAAAAGAATAGCAGAAATAATCCAGAAATAAAACAGTTAATTCATGCAAAATGACCTGTTTTTTGCTTCTTGACAATAGTAATTTATAGTTGTAGATTATGGCAAAGAAATTTTAAGTAAATTATAAATTTTTGGTTCGTAAGGTATTTTCATTTCGCTATGTCTAGATATCAATGATATCAACCATGCTTAAAAACAATCCAAAATCTTTTCTTATAAGGGAATTCTGACTTTTTTAAACTCAAAGGCCAGTTTCTTATGTCGGGGCATTTGGAGGGATTAAATCTGCCTGTATCAAACAATAAAGTTCCTTTATTTTACCAGAAAATCCTTGCCCATGAGCTTACCCTCAAACGTCCATACCACGAATTAACAAAATTAAATCAAATCCTTGCTTCTTCTACCGTTGACCTTAATTTCCACCAGATAGATGCTGTCTTATTTGCCTTTAATTGCCCCCTTTCAAGGGGTGCAATCCTTTGTGATGAAGTCGGTCTTGGAAAGACTATCGAAGCAGGACTGATAATAAGCCAACTTTGGGCTGAGGTGAGAAGAAAGGATTAAAAGCAGTGACTAATAAAAAAGATTTATCAGAGCGAGATATTTGCACGCAATTTATTCTTCCTTCGCTTGTTAAAGCCGGATGGGATGTTGCAAAGCAAATCCGTGAAGAGGTCTTTTTTACTGACGGTCGAATCTTTGTCAAAGGCAACAAGACCACCCGGGGCAAAAGAAAGCGTGCTGATTTTATTCTCTACCTTAAGCCGAATATTCCCATAGCTGTTATTGAAGCAAAGGACAACAATCATTCCGTAGGAGCCGGATTACAGCAGGCGTTAGGCTATGCAGAGATACTTGATGTTCCGGTTGCTTTCAGCTCAAACGGTGATGGCTTTGTTCAGCATGATCGATCTGGTTTCTCTGAGCAAATCGAGAAAGAATTGTCTTTAGACACCTTCCCTTCTTCTGCTGAGCTTTGGAAGATGTATAAAAAGTATAAGAGGATTGAAACGCCCGAGCAGGAGGAGATCGCTTCTTTTGATTACTTTTTTGACGGATCAGGGCGTGCACCCCGCTACTATCAGCAGATAGCTATTAATAGATCGGTTGAAGCAATAGCACGTGGTGAGAACAGAGTTCTTCTTGTAATGGCTACCGGGACGGGAAAAACCTATACAGCTTTTCAGATAATATACCGGCTTTGGAAAAATGGCAGGAAGAAACGGATTCTTTTTTTAGCGGATCGAAATGTGCTTATCGATCAAACCAAGCGCAATGACTTTAAACATTTTAAAGGCCGAATGACGGTCATCAAAAAGAAAAAGATCGACAAGGCGTTTGAAATTTACCTTGCCCTTTATCAAGGGTTAACAAACTACAATGAAGACAAGGATGCGTACAAAGAATTCAGCAGAGATTTTTTTGATCTTGTGGTTGTTGATGAGTGCCATCGTGGAAGCGCGGCCGCTGATAGTGCATGGAGGGCGATACTTGATTATTTTAGTTCCGCGACGCATATCGGCCTTACTGCAACACCGCGGGAAACAAAAGAGATTTCCAATATCGCATACTTCGGTGAACCTATTTATACCTATACCCTGAAACAAGGGATCGAGGACGGTTTTTTAGCTCCTTACAAAGTTATCCGCGTCGGACTTAATACTGACCTTGAAGGATGGCGTCCGGAAGCCGGGAAAAAAGATAGAGACGGCAATGAGATTGAGGATCGTATTTATAACATCAAAGACTTTGATAGAAATTTAGTGATTGATGAGAGAACGAAGATTGTCGCCAGGAAAGTATCAGAGTATTTGAGGAAAACGAATCGCTTCGATAAAACAATAGTATTTTGTGTGGATATTGAACACGCCGAGCGCATGAGACAGGCACTGGCTATTGAGAACTCGGATTTGGCGCTTGAGAACCACAAGTATATTATGCGAATAACCGGTGATGATGAGCAAGGTAAGCGCGAAGTGGATAATTTCATAAATCCTGAGGAGCGATATCCTGTTATCGCTACCACGTCGAAATTGATGACTACCGGCGTTGATGCGCAGACCTGCAAATTGATCGTGCTTGATTCAAATATCAAGTCAATGACCGAGTTCAAGCAGATCATCGGACGCGGGACTCGTATTAACGAAGAGTACGATAAGACGTTCTTTGCCATTATGGACTTCCGCAATGTGACGGATCTTTTCGCGGATCCGGCTTTTGACGGCGACCCTGTTATGATCAGGGAAGTTAAAGGCGAGGAAGAATTAACGGATCGGGATATTCATCCAGAAGAAGACCAGGAGATCATTGATCCGGAAACCGGTCAGCCTGTGGATTTTGAGAAAATAGGATCGGTTAAATATCCCACACAACCGGAAATTATTCAAGGCGGTGAAATTGTGTCTGAGCCCAGGCAGAAGGTATATGTGGCTGGAGTAGATGTTTCGGTGTTAAACGAACGGATTCAGCATCTGGATGCGAACGGAAAACTTATCACAGAAAGCCTCAAGGATTACACAAAGAAGGGCATCTTGCAGGAGTTCCAATCCCTCGATGATTTTCTTGCCCGATGGAACATCGCACATAAGAAGAAAGCGGTTATCGATGAATTGGAATCACATGGGATTATTCCGGAAAACCTGATGACAGAAGCAAAAAAGGATTTGGATGTCTTTGACCTTATCTGCCACATTGCGTGGGACATGCCTGCGCTTACCCGGCGGGAGCGCGCGGAAAATGTAAAGAAGCGCAATTATTTCACGAAATATGGGGAGAAGGCGCGGAAGGTTATTGAGGCGCTCCTGGATAAATATGCTGATGAGGGCATTGAAAATATTGAAGACCTTGCAATTTTGAGAATAGAACCGTTTAATCAAATCGGGACACCCACGGAAATCGTGCAAATTTTCGGCGGGAGAGATCAGTATCTTCTTGTCATTGAAGAACTGGAGCATGAACTCTATACAGCAGCGTAAGGGTGTGTCATTAAGTTAAACTGCCAACCGTAAAAATCCCCCTTAGAAAAGGGGGCAAAGGGGGTTGTAAAGAATTCCCAAAAAACACAACCCCCTGAATCCCCCTTTATTAAGGGAGACTTAATAGGACTAACTTAATGAAATTGAGCGTAGGGGGTAATAATGAAAAACATCGGGAATATTATAAAAACATTACAGAACATCATGCGCAAGGATCCAGGCGTGTCCGGAGACGCACAGCGCATTGAGCAATTAGGCTGGATGCTCAGCCTCAAGATTCTGGATGATAAGGACAAAGAGCTGGAACTTCTTAATGACAAATATGCATCCCCGATGCCCAAGAAATTGCAATGGCGCAACTGGGCGGCTGATGACGAGGGTATGACTGGGGATGAGCTTAAAAACTTTGTTGACGGTGCTTTGATACCAAAGCTTAAAAATCTCGATGTGAGTTCTGGCAATAAACGCGCCCTCATTATTCGTGAAATATTTGACGGCACGAATAACTATATGAAGAACGGGACAATTATCCGTCAAGTTGTTAACGCGTTAAATCAAATTGATTTTAACAAGGCTGAAGACCGACATGTGTTCGGCGATATTTATGAAACGATTTTGCGCGATCTGCAGAGCGCCGGGAATTACGGTGAGTTTTACACCCCTCGCGCCTTGACGGAATTTATTACGGAAATGATTAACCCTCGCTTAGGTGAAAAAGTTTTAGATCCCGCCTGCGGAACCGGAGGCTTTTTGACCAGCGCCATAGAAAATATTCGTAAACAAGATGTAAAGGGAGTTGACGACCTCAAGACGCTGGAGAAGACCATTCACGGCATGGAGTTTAAACCGCTTCCCTTCATGCTCTGCGTAACCAATTTGATATTGCACGACATTGAAGTGCCGAATGTGGATTATACCGACAGCCTTAACCGCGAATACACCTCGATAGGCCAGAAAGACAGGGTTGATGTAATTCTTGCCAATCCACCTTTTGGCGCCTCGGTTACCGATGGGGCAGAGACTAACTTTCCCCAGAATTTTCGCACGACAGAAAGCGCCGATTTGTTCTTAATGCTCATGGTGCGGTATTTGAGGGACGGTGGCCGTGCCGGTATTGTCCTGCCAGATGGATCGCTGACCGGCGACGGCGTAAAACAGCGCATTCGCCAGCATTTCTTGGAAAACTGCAATCTGCACACCGTCGTGCGTTTGCCGAATTCAGTTTTTCAACCTTACGCCAGCGTTGCCACGAACCTGCTTTTCTTTGAAAAAGGCAAGCCGACGAAGGAAATCTGGTACTGGGAACACAAACTGCCCGAAGGCGTTAAGGCATACAGCAAAACGAAGCCGATCCAGAAAAGCGAGTTTGACGGTCTTAAGAAGTGGTGGAAGAAGCGAAAAGAGAATGAGCGGGCGTGGAAGGTTTCTATTGATACGATTATCGCGAACGGCCATAACCTCGACATAAAAAATCCACATACGCCAAACGAAAAACACACATATTCAAGTGCGGAACTGGTAACGATGATTCACGAATCATTTCGAAAGAGTGATGAGCTTCTTCAGCAATTGAGAAAGGAGTTGGAGATTGGATAACGCAGAAAATAAATCACAACTCATTATTTACCAGGCAGAAGATGGAAAAATCAAGATTGATGTTCGTTTTCAGGATGAGACTGTCTGGCTAACACAGCAGTTGATGGCAGAACTTTTCCAGACGACTAAGCAGAATATGAGTCTTCACATTAGAAATATTTACGAAGAAGGCGAGCTGGAACCTGAAGCAACTGTCAAGGAATTCTTGACAGTTCAAAAAGAGGGAGCAAGGTCGGTTCAAAGAAAAATTGAATATTACAATCTCGATATGATCATATCGGTTGGATATCGCGTTAAATCCCACGTTGCCACACAATTTCGTCAATGGGCGACACAACATTTAAGGGAATATATCGTCAAAGGTTTTGTGTTGGATGATGAGCGGCTTAAGCAGGGCGTAAACATCGGCTCTGATTATTTTGATGAAATCCTTGAGCGGATCAGGGATATCCGTTCCAGCGAGAAGCGGTTTTATCAGAAAATCCGGGATATTTATAAGCTGGCTGTTGACTATGACCCTAAAGCGGAAGAAACCTTAGAATTTTTCAAAATAGTTCAGAACAAGCTCCATTTCGCCATATCCGGCAAGACGGCGGCGGAGCTGATTTCCGAACGGGCAGACGCGTCAAAACCCAACATGGGTCTTACTGCATGGAAAGGCGTCAAGGTGCGCCAGGGCGATGTGACCATTGCCAAGAATTACCTCAACGAGAAGGAAATGGAACAGCTTAACAGAATCGTGACCATGTACCTTGATTATGCCGAAGACCAGGCTAAACGCCACCGGCAGGTCTCCATGCGCGACTGGCGTAAAAAGCTTGACGCGTTTCTCAAGTTTAATGAACGCGATATCCTTGAGCATGCCGGAACCGTAACCAAAGAAGTTGCTGACGCACTGGCTTTGGAGCATTATGAGGTTTTTCATAAGCAGCGTTTGAAGAGTGAAGCAGAGGCTGAAGCGCTTGCCGATGATGAGGCTTTAAAAATGATTGAACAGGAAGCGGCGAAACGCCTCCCGAAGAAAAAGGTGCGGAAGAATGGGTGAGTGGAAACGTGTAAAAATTGGAGATGTTTGTACTATTGAAAAAGGTGTCACTGGCCTAGCAAAGGCACTACCAGGTAATTATCCATTAGTTACAACAGGGGCTGAACGAAAAACATCAAGAGATTATCAATTCGATACTAAAGCCGTATGTATCCCTTTGGTGTCGTCAACTGGGCATGGCAAGAAAACACTAAATTATGTCCATTATCAAGAAGGCAAGTTTGCTCTTGGTTCAATACTATCCGCAGTTGTGCCTCGAGATGAAACGATATTGAATGCTCGGTATCTTCATGTTTATCTTCAAAAGAATAAAGATCGGATTCTTGTGCCTTTAATGAAGGGGGCAGCCAATGTGTCCTTATCTGTGACCGCTATTTCAAATATCGAAGTTCCGCTCCCATCTTTAGTAGAGCAGAAAAAGATTTTGGGTAAAATTGACAGCATTTCTAACGAGCACGAAGATTTTCTGAATGAATTGGATGTCCAAATAGATCTTTTTAGAAAACTTCGGCAATCAGTGTTGCAGGAAGCCATTGAAGGAAAACTGACGACCAAATGGCGGGATAAACATCCTGAACTTATCAGTGGAGACAATCACGCCTCGAAACTGCTTGAGAAAATCAAAGCCGAAAAAGAACGCCTAATCAAAGAGAGAAAAATCAAGAAAGACAAACCGCTTGCGCCGATCACTGACGCTGAAAAGCCTTTTGCCTTGCCTGAGGGGTGGGTGCGGTGTCGGTTGGGAGAAGTGGCTCAGGGATTTGAATATGGTTCAAGTACAAAGTCCATAAAAACAGGCAAAGTGCCTGTTTTACGAATGGGGAACTTGCAAAACGGAGGCATTGTTTGGGAAAACTTGGTTTATACAAATGATGATGGTGAAATACAACAACATTTACTAAAACCAGAAGACCTTCTCTTTAACAGAACCAATAGCAGAGAGTTGGTTGGGAAAACTGCCCTTTTCGATTGTGGAGAAAAAGCAATCTATGCAGGATATATTGTTCGTTTTCATATGTGTGGGAAAATTAGTGCTCGTTTTTCCAATTATGTAATGAATTCGATTTATCACAGGAAATGGTGTGATGAGGTAAAAGCCGATGCTCTTGGTCAATCAAATATAAATGCAACAAAATTGCGAGAATTTATTTTCCCTCTTCCGCCTCTTGCGGAACAGCAAGCTATCGTTGAGCGTGTGGATAAACTCATGACTATGATCGATGAACTGGAAAAACAAGTATCCGAACGCAAAGAACAGTCAGAAATGCTGATGCAGTCGGTTTTACGAGAGGCGTTTGCAAGATGAAAGTCTATTTTTCTGACATTTTCAATGTTAAGCCAAGCGTCATCGAAGAGTATGGAGCATTTAATATTTCTCTGGTGAATGATTTACCTTTGTTTGTTGACCCGTTCCTCCTTTTCAATAGCAAGAAAAAGGATTATCAAACACTACATAAGGAAATACTTAAGTACGTCGCATTTCTACGTGATCGTTCGCTTGAGAAATTGGTCGATGATGGGCTGCTAAAAAGCTGGTATTGTTTCCCGGAAGTTAAGCAAACATGGCTGGGTTATAGTCAAATTGGAAACAGCGGACGTGGTCCTGGGATAGAGTTTGCTAAAGCTCTTTATGATAATTTGGGCGGGGTGTTTTCTGATTTCGACAAACAAACGGTTTGCCGAAGCCCTCATCTTGAAAAATTATGCTTAATTAAGGATAACATTGGAAGGGACAATATAAGCGATTTTGTGACCAACCTGATTAAGGGATATCTACTTCGGTATACTCAAACATTTGCTAAAAAATATGTTGATCCCGCCAAGCTAAAGAATTTTACAGTTGCCCATGTTGATTTTAACTATCAAACTTCAACATGGACTTCAGTTGGTTTTCAGTTGCCAACCGTAAATGAAGACTATGTTTTACTTACACCAAAAGATTTACTCACCAAAGATGACACGTGGATCAATAAGTCCGATCTGGTTAATCAATTTTACGATATTGTTTCTTCTGTTTCCAATGACCAGTTAAGATCTCAATTGAATTTTTATTTCGCCTCTAACCTGCCCAAGCCGCAAAAGAATAAAAATGGAAGCGAGAAGGCACCTCGTAAAAGTGACATTGTCGGTGCCGTCAGTGCTGTCATAAGGAAGTATCCAGAGTTCCTTGATTACTACATCAAATACAAAGAGGATCATGGCGAACAGGCTAAATCGGTAAGCGAAGAGCGTGTTCAGGAAGTTTATAATCTGTTTGTTTCTGAACTTTCCGGATTTATTAAACAGTTGTCTCAACAAACCAAATTTTATGAGAACGATGGAAGTACTCTGTCTAACAGCTACGAGCGCGTATTATTTCTGAAAAATGTAATCGAAAATAAAGACGGTTATCGAATCTTCTATGTTAAGGGAGAACCTGTTAAGCGAGAGAGCGATCTTCAGATAATGTTTCGTTTGACATGGTTTGCTTCTCCTGATGACGTAACGCGTGAGGCAAATGAAGGGCGTGGCCCTGTAGATTTCAAAATATCCAAAGGAGCTTTTGATAAAACCCTGGTCGAGTTTAAATTGGCATCAAATACTAAGCTTGCACAAAATCTGCAAAAGCAGGTTGAAATTTACAAAAAAGCACATGATACCGACAAGGCAATAAAGGTTATCTTGTTCTTCTCAACGGAAGAAGAGATGCGTGCAAGAAAAATCCTTAAGGACTTGGGGTTGTCTGATGAGAAATATATTGTTTTCATCGATGCAAGACGAGACAACAAAGTGTCAGCTTCAAAGGCTCGATAATTGTACGATGTTAGCCATAACCGTTTGATATTGTTGAAACAGGAAGTCAAGTAGGATGGGTTAAGCGAACTCATCCATGCTTTTTTTATTGGGCGTGCTTCGCCCCTCGATAAACTCAGGACAGGCTTCACCGAACCTACTACTTTGATTAACTCATTGAACTTCTCAAGAAGAATAGTCAAGTAGGATGGGTTAAGCGGAGCGAACCCATCAATGCCTTTTTTTTGTTGAGTGTGCTTCGCTTTACCCAACCCGCCATACTTTGATATTGTTGAAGTAGGAAGAAATTGCTAATATGATTTCTGACTTAGTAATAAAACGAAAAGGTAAAAGCTATGCGCTTTTTACAGGAAATAAATTAATACAGTCAAGACTCTAAGGAGGAGATTATGTCGATTGTTAAAAAAAAGACGAAACATCCCTATATTGCCGTAAATCCAAAAATTTCAGGGGGACAACCTGTTATTCGTAATACCCGTATAAAGGTGCAAGATATAGCTATCAGATATGAACTCATGGGAATGAGTGCTGATAGTATTATAGACGAATACCCTCATCTGAGACTCGAACAGGTTCATGATGCTTTGTCCTATTACTATGAACATAAGGATATGTTTGATAGTAAATTCCGGGAAGATCAATCGTTTCTCATTCAACTAAAAAAACAGTACCCATCCAGGCTAAAAGCAAAATTGAATGTTGTAATGAGGGCTTTGTAAAATAATGTCAATTGCCCCTGTTTATTCTTTTTTTTGCCAGGGTACGCCGCAAGGAGTCAAGTAAAATGGGTTAAGCGGATCCATCAATGCCTTTTTTGTTGGGTGTGCTTCGCCTTTCGATAAACTCAGGACAGGCTTCACCCAACCTTATTTTAATCAACTCCTCGAAGTTTTTAGTAAATAATGTAGCGCCGATCCCTGGTGGTCGGCATTTAGGCGGGGGGATAAACCACCCGCGCTACGCTTTCCGCCTCGTTCGGGTGAGGTAGAAGGATGAGAAGACACAATTTATGTGGTATCTTTATCGTGACGAAAGTGGAGATTTGGGGTTTGATTTTGTAAATAAGAAACCTTCAGGTTTTTTTACCCTGTGTATATTAGCGACAAGTCATCGGGAAAGCTTTATTAAAATTAGCCAAGCAGTGGATTTATTCGCTTGGGGAATTTTCAGAAAATATGAACGAAAGAATCAAAAATGGTATAAAGATGGTACGATGTATTTAAAGATAGGGTATTGTACGATGACCAGTATCTATAAAAAAGAGCGTGCCACCCGGGGGCGTCTTTTCCAAGGCTTTTGCCAACCTATGGATGGGAATACCTTGGACACCCAGGAAGGGCTTACCGCTCTTCAAGAATTCTATACTTTAATACTTTTTTGTCAAGAAAATAAATTAGTTAAACTTGTTTAACTAAATCTATTCTAAAAACAAAGTGTCCATAAACCCCTCGGATCGGAAGACTCAGGAACTCCTTGAAAACCAATTCGCCAAAAACATGTCAATCTTTGAATCATTGAAAGCCAGAATTAAGGCAATTCTTTTTTTATAAATCTACTTATTGGGCATTTATAGTTGACCGCCGGGCAGGTGGCCAGTCTTCAGCGTAACGATCTGATCAGGAGTGAAGGGAGGATCGAATATATCCCGATATTCCTGATAGCAACGGAACATATCGATGATGAAATGTATCCGGTCGGGGAGATATGCCCAATCGGTCGCTCCGGTTTCATGCAAACTGTCAGGTGTTGGATCGATCTGATCGAGCAAGGCACGCAGATCGGGGTTTGTAATTTGCTGGAGTGATGGAGGAAATTCGGCTTTCAGATCCTCGCCCAGCCGTAACCGCACGCCATGGGGGAAGCCGATGGTCATTAAGTGCTCGGTGATGATCATGCGGATCTGTCGCCGGGCAGCGTCAATAAGCGTATTGACTGCTTCATCGAGTGGTATCAACCCACTACGCAACCGGATGAAGAACAAACGACCGCGGACAAGCCAGCCCCCGTAAGGGAATACGGCCTTGAGCAGACGGAGAGTGAAATGTTTGGGGTCGACGAATGCAGCGTCGAGTGATTCTGTGATTTCGGGCTGCAGGCGTGTCTGTTCGTGGAACCCGATTTCGATGTTGGCCAGCAGCAGGAGTTCAGCGCGCATCTTGGCATCAGGTTCAAAGAACGCCTGGTAGTAACGCGTAAATGCCTGACGTAGGTAGCGTTGTCCATCAGGCGGTTCCCCAGGGCGCAGTTCGTCACAGAAACGCACAATTTTATCGGCATCAAACGTCGCGTCGTGCAGGCAAGTTGAAAAGAAGCGGGCAAACTCGCGTCCGATTTCCTCAAAGACCTTTTTGTTGCCCTTGCCTACCGCGTTACTTGCGCGATCGAATGCTTCGGCAGGGTTTAATACATCCCGCACTGATTTTTGGATCGCCTCAATGTCGTGTTTTGCACCCATGTGCCGGGCAATAGTTGCAACACCCCTGGCCGCCTTTGTAGTTGAAGGCGTGGTGTTTAGCACACTTTCCAGTGCCCGTACGAGATCCTCCTTGCGAATTGTCTGTCCGGCTTGCCTGGATGCCCAGGTCGCGAAGGTGCACCAGTTGGCGCTCTGACCGGTTCGTTCAGCAGCTACCGATGACAATTCGTGATAGCACTGTGTGATCTGTAAATTACGGATGACCGGATCACTGAGCGTCGCGATCTGATCGACTTCAGCGATGGTGGGTACGTGATGGTTGTGTATGGTATTGCTCATTACCGTATTATTTTGGATAATTCAGAAAGCTGTTATCTATTACGTCTCATAAATTCTGCGACATTTTACGTTGTTTCGGAAATAGAATCAAGTCATCTCTTCTTTAATACGACCATTTTAAAAACATAAAAGCCGTTTGGTTTGTATAATATTATTTACCGGGTAATTCATGCTGAGGAACCAAACTTAAATTGACTCACCTTTGTGCGTGTGCTATAGTGAGATAAATTATTTATTCAGTAGGGCGGCGAAAACTCATGGCAGTTTTAAGTGAGACAGAGCTGTTTTTTGAGATCAAAATTAAATAAAACCTCTGGTGTGAAGGTAAAATTCTTTATGAATGTTATTAGGGGAGGGAGATGAACTATGGAAGGGAAAAATTATATCAATGGGGCATTTGTGAATGGTAGTTCTGGCGAGAAATTTGAAAGCAGAAATCCTGCCAATTTTGAGGAAGTATTGGGGACATTTCCACTTTCTTCGGAACAGGATGTCAATAACGCTGTTAGCGCTGCAAAGGCTGCTTATGAGGGTTGGAGGCGTTTGTCCCGTATTAAACGCGGTGAGTACTTGGACGAATTTACCCAACTCCTGAAAAAAGATCGTGAGGAAATATCCCGGCTCGTAACAAAAGAATGTGGAAAGGGGATTATCGAAGGGCGTGCTGATGTTACTGAAGGCATTCACATGTGCCAATATGTATTCGGTACCGTGAGAATGCCTCATGGTGATGTGATCGATTCTGAGATTCCGGAAAAAGACGCATTCATGCGCAGGAAACCAAAGGGTGTTGTCGCGGCGATTACACCCTGGAATTTTCCTTTCGCCATTCCCTTGTGGTTGATCTGTCCTTCGGTTGTGGAAGGAAACACGGTTATTCTCAAGCCTTCGAGGGAAACGGCGTGTACCGCAAATAAGATTGCTGAATATGCACATAAGGCGGGTTTTCCACCGGGTGTCATTAACGTTGTACAGGGAGGGTGTGGGGATTTGCTGGTGAAACATCCAGATACCCACGTAGTCCTATTTGTCGGTTCCAATGATGTGGGGTCAGAAATCAAGAAAATTGTTGCTGGATCTTATGATAAGATGTGCGCCTGTGAAATGGGAGGGAAAAATGCCTTAATTGTCCTTGATGATGCCAATTTGGACATTGCCGTAAATGCAGCTATTATCAGTGCCTTTAAGACATCGGGACAGAGATGTACCTCTGCAAGCCGATTCATTGTCCACGAGAAGGTATTGTCTGAATTTGAAAGGAGATTTGTTGAGACAACCAGGAGAATAAAGATTGGTGACCCATTGGATGAAGGAGTATTTATGGGTCCTGTGATTAACCAGGCGGCAACCGAAAAGATTACACGATATAATGATCTGGCCAAAAAGGAGGGTGCAAAGGTGTTGCTGGATGGAGGGAGACTTACAGGAGATGAATATAAAAAGGGTTATTTTATGTCCCCCTTTGTGTATCGGATGGAAAACAATCCGAAGAGTCGGGTACTCCACGAGGAAGTTTTTGGGCCACATGTTGCAATTATTCCGGTAAAAGATATAGACGACGCTATCGAAGTGCATAACGACACAGACTACGGTCTTGCCAGTGCGGTAATTACCGAGGATTTCCGGAATGCGAGGAGGATACGGGATGACTGTGAATATGGTCTTGGCTATGTAAATCTGCCCACGATTGGGGCTGAGGTGCATTTGCCTTTTGGTGGCGTTAAGAAGAGCGGGACGGGATTACCATCGGCAAGTACGCTGATTGATGTAGTGACGCACCGTACTGCGTGGACGGTCAACCATGCAAAGGAAATCAAGATGGCCCAGGGACTGACGGTGAAGTTATAGTAAGAATCTACCAAAAACTTATTTTCTTCAATTTCTTGGGAAAATCAGGAGTCAGGAGCCAGCATTCAGAATGAAAGGGCATAGTAGAATAAAGGTCGAGGTTCCTCCATTCTGACTGGTGAATTTGACTTCTGACTTCTTTTTGAGTTTTGTGAAACGGTCATGGGCGGGTATCAAGGTACGAAAGAGAAGGAAAAAATCAAACTCCGCTGTATAAGAACAAAAGATTATAAATTGATTTATACGAACATACCATTGCATGATTTACGTAGTGGGGGGCAAACGGGGGAGTACGTATAAATTATATGATTTAAGATCGGTTTTCATATTTTACCTCTATAATAATTGGTTTCTAACCGCTCAGTTTCAGGAAAATCTAAGAAACCTTTTTTATATTCTCTTTGCTTTTCAAGCATGAAAAATATTCCCCATGCCATGGTAGGAAAGATACTGGCGAGGGGTTTTGCAATCAGGGGTGGGAAAGGGTAAAAATTACTTCCATTAAAAGCTTTAAGTTTGTAACCACCAGGAAAACAACTTTCAATAAATTTTAAAATATCTTCCTTCGTAAATCCTCTTATATGAGCAGAAGCAGTTTTTATAGAACTCGGTTGCTTACCAAATACAAGTAAAATTCTATTGTGCAGCGCCGCCAAATTTGGCACACCAACAATAATTTTACCACCAACGCGCAAAACGCGTGTAATCTCATGGAATATCCAAAAGATTTCTTTTGAGTGCTCCAAAACTTGATTAGCAATAATGACATCTACTGAACTATCAGAAAAAGGGAAGAGGTCTTTCTCAATATCAATGGAATACACAATAATATTTTTCTGGGCTAATTTACGCGCATTTTCTGAAGAAACTTCAATAGCATGAAGAACCGCCTTTTGATTGATCATTCTTGCAAGCATTAAATCATCTCCACATCCAGCCCCAATATCCAGGACTGTTTGATATTGACCGGCTGATGCCAGGAATTTTTTAATAAGGTGTCTGCCATAGTTTAATGAACGGTTAATCATGATGGCTTCCTTGTAATTACCTTGTCGAAAGCAAATTATTGATTACAATAAGTTGCTTCCTATTTTTTAACAGTAACTCTTACAATTTGTTTTGCCCCATCCTTTTTATAATAAAGGATTTCCACCTTTAGGTCGTTTACAAGCGCAGCCAAAAGTGTGTCAAACATTGCCTTACTAGTTCCATGCCCACGTGCGTCTGAAAATACTAAGCTAAACCCGTATATATTACTATCGTCCTTGAGTTTGAACAGAATCTCGGCATTAAGAAACCCCTCAGTACCAGGACGGCCATGTCCTATGCCGGTTACCTGGCTTGTTAAATACTCAATTTTATTAAATGGAGTTCTTAATATATCCTCTGTATCAGGGCGGTGATCTATGTCGATCGACGGGCTTTGGGAGTACTGAATTTTTTTGACCGAAGTTCTTCCTGTATCCGCACGAGCTTTATCAATCCCTATCCCAATGATCAGCAGCAAAAATAGTAAGATAGCGAAAAACCGTTTTAACATTCATAAACCCTTCATCGTATAATTATTTGTCATGGACATTCATAATCTTGCAATTAAAAACTCGTTTTACAAGAGTAAAGTTTTCGAGGTTAAATTGCCATGTCATTTCTGAATACCATCTGTATTGTTTGTTCAAAGGTATTAACTTCAATCATTTTTGTATTATCAGGAATAGGAATGCTCCACGAAGCGCCTTTGGGGATAATGATTTTGTCTATAAAATGCAATTCCCTTAAAACTGTTTCTATTTTGCCATCGAGAAATTCTACCTGCAATGCCCTTCCATGACTGTCTAATCCACCCGTTACAATAATGTTTGTTGGGATAGGTTGCTTTGTAAGCATAGCGTAATAACATAAAGCAGCCGGAAGTCCGATATCGTATAGCTTACACCCTGGGACTAAATCCGCCATTCCCTCTTCAAGACGATGTTTTATACGAGTTGTGGGGGGGAGAATTATCGTGTCGGGGTGTCTAGACCGGACAAATTGGTTTACCACCATAATGCTATTTAAAAAAATCTCCCCACTCAAACTTGCTCTCGTATCTCCTAAGGTGGTTGCATTTTCCAGGCATAAACATTTCAAGGTGGTGGAAAAGCTAATCTTTGAATTATAGGTGAGGAGCGTTCTGATCTCACCTATTTTTGCTTTGGGTTTATATCCCGGATTAGCAAGCTTGTCATCAAGCAAGATGTCCAGGACGCTATTTTCCCAAACCTTCCTTTCATGAAGGGGGGATTCATTGATGTAGCTTTTAATATGATCTCTGAGTTCATTCCTTTTGCCGGGGTTTAGATATCCAGGGACCTTATTGAGGGCATATTGGATGGCAGTTAGTACGTCTGATATGGTTGCACCATTCAAACCGAAGTCGTCCTTTTCCAATTCAGAACATACGAATTCATTGGGACAAATCTTGCAGTATTCGACCCCCTTGTCGCACTTATGGAGGATTTCATCTATGTATTTTATATAATTGCCAATTTCCAGGTGTTGTTTTGGGATAAAGCTCATAAAATATTCCTAAATTTCCTCAGTTGAAAACCGATAATAATACTACTTTTTCTATACTATTAATAATATAAAAAATTGCGATAAAAGTCACAGAAAAAAGGATATTGAGATAGCTCAGAAAAAAAGCAATATATTCGGGTGATATTAGCTGCGTATTTCTCTCTGTTACAATCGGACCAGTTAACCTTAGAGTCATTTTGAGAGAAACAATTTTCCGCTTATTATTGTTTTCTAATGAAAAGTGTTAATATTGTTAATCAACAGGATGACACCTCTGTCCATGACTTCGGTAAAGGGCTTCAAGAGTTTGAAATATGGATAAAATATACAAATTATAAACTGTTTCTGGAGCATGCTCATTCATATGAGTATTATCGGCAAAGACAATTATATTTTAAAAAGCAGGAGAACGTTTATCATGAGAAAGCATTTTAAGCATGATTGCTCGCATTGCCAGGAATATCCCGATGCATGTGATGATTGTTACAGTGGGGGAAAGGCATCGATGGATTTAAAACCTCGTAATCGTAATAAAAAACGAGATTCTCGCAACAACAATGACATAATAAATCCAAATTAATCTCGTCAAAATATAAATACGAATTAGAGGAAGGGTATAGATTATGGTAATTAAAGAAAATAATACGCCGGCGGAGTTTGTTTGCCCTCATTGTAAGGGCAATACCTTCATATTTATCGGCCTGCAAAAGCAAAAGGGGTTATTCGAAAATCATGAATTGTGGTGCTGCAGGAATTGTCACAGTACATTTGCGAGAGAAACGATAGATGTGAAAAAATCTATAGAAAATGAGACTTTTAATAAAAGAGCACTTCAATACTACTGCAAAATCAAATTTAATAACGCATGAAATTACCTGATATAATCTTTGAAACACTAACCGTTGGTTCTCTGGCCGTAAATTGCTATATTATTGGCTCTAAGAAAGACAACAAAGCAATAGTCATTGATGCTGGCGGAGACCATGAGGAAATCCTTAATACATTAAAGAAACATAACCTCACCTTACAGTTCATTATAAACACACACGCCCATTTTGATCATGTGGGTGGCGTACGACCCTTGCAAGATTTGACTGGCGCAAAGTTTCTCCTGCATCAAGAAGATATTGTACTTCTTAAGTATCTTAATAATCAAACGGAGGCCTTTGGATTGCCCTCTATTCCAATCCCAAAGGTGGACATACCGCTTGTTGATAAGGAAGAGGTGCTTATAGGAGATGAAGTTATACGAGTTATACACACCCCGGGGCATTCTCCTGGTAGCGTATGTTTTCTCATCAACGATGCGGTATTTGTTGGAGATACGCTCTTTGCAGGTTCGATTGGAAGAACGGATCTCTATGGCGGTTCTTATGATAAGATAATAAATTCGATAAAGACGCGTTTGTTTACCTTAGACGACCACGTAATTGTTTACCCAGGGCATGGAACATTTACTACCATAGGCGAAGAGAAACAATATAATCCGTTTTTTTAATATTTTAACAAAACAAGATTTCCATTCTTTTGACAGAGAATCTTACAGATTGACCTATCTCATAAATCTCACGAACGTGCAATTTAATTTCTCCACCGGAAGTTGAAATACGATACTTGTACCCTTCCCCTAAAAAGTTCCGGTTTATAATTACACCGTCACCATAACCACCCTTCTCAATCTTTACATAATGAGGCCTGAAGAAGAGGAATGCATTTCCTCTCTCTTGGCCTTTTGTATTGCAAGCTAATTCGCCCCATGGAGTTAATATCCTGCCCTTATCAACAATTTTTACATTGATAACGTTTGATTCTCCCACAAAATCAGCTACAAAAAGCGATGCCGGAGAAGAGTAAATTTCTTCTGGACTGCCTATCTGTTCCAGTATTCCTGCATTCATTACTGCTACCTTATTAGCCAAAAGAAAGGCATCTTCCTGATCGTGAGTTATGTAAATAGTGGTAATCTGTGTCTCTTGTTGGATGTGTTTAATTTCTTGCCTGATATCCTCACGTAATTTTATATCGATATTCGATAACGGTTCATCCATAAGCAACAACTTGGGTTCTGTCACAATCGCCCGTGCAATGGCAATCAACTGCTGCTGTCCACCTGAGAGTCTTGCAGGATATGCTTTGGCATATTTATGCATTTTGACCTTGTTCAAAACGGCATCAATTCTTTTCTGTCGTTCAGCTTTTGCAAGTCCGTTTACCTTTAATCCAAATTCAATATTTTCATAGACTGTCATGTGTGGCCAGAGTGCAAGGTCTTGAAATATCATTCCGATATGCCGTTGTTTTTGAGAAATAGTTGCTTTGTGACCCTGGCTTGCAAGTATGCCTTCTATCAAGATCTCTCCATCGTCAGGCATCTCGAGACCGGCAATCATCCTTATGGTTGTTGTTTTGCCACACCCGGAGGGGCCTAATAAAGCCAGGAGTTGCCCCTTTTCAACATCAAAGGAAATGCCTTTTACGACCTCTTTTTTATTAAAACTCTTTCTTAGATTTTTTACTTCAAGGGCATTCATGTGGCGTATATATTTAGATTTTCACAAGATATTTTGAGATTGCAAGAAAAACTCCTACAGGTAATAAAGTCATAGCAACGATTATGATAGAAAGGGCAGAAACGATGTTCATCGGGCTATTTGCCATAACGGTAAATAAAGCTATGGGAAGGGTTTCATGTCCAGGTGGATATACTAATATTGTCGTACCCACTTCGCCAATGCAAAACATAAAGGAAATCAACCAGGTAGCGACTAGTCCGTATCTTTGTAAAGGTAAGGAAATATTGCTTAAAACTCTAAACCATGAAGCGCCAGTTACGGTGCCGGCTTCTTCCATGGAATATGGGATTTGTTTGAGATAATTTGCCATAATGCGGCCGGATAACGGCGAAAACCTAACTACATACCCAATAATTACGATCCAAAAAGAGCCATAGATGAATTGGAATAAACCTTCTGGCCTATTCCATAATTTGATGAGCCCAATACCCGTTACCGTTGCAGGTACGGCAAAGAAGAGCCAGATAAATACTGCTGCACTATTTTTCAATCTGGATCGGATTTTTTCACAAAGGTAGCCCAAAAAGAAACCCATAAGAGTCAAAAGGGTAGCCCCCATGGATCCAAAAAAGACGCTGTTTGTGATACTTTTTTTTGCCAGGAGGAAGGCATCGTGATATGCAGAGACTGGCTGAGTACTTAAAATGAGCGTAATCAAGGGCATGACGACGCACAGCGATAAAACAAAGATGCAAAAGGTTATACCAGCCGTATTAAGCCAGGGAATGCTGTATTGTATCGTACTGTTTGACGAAGTTCTTCCCAATACCTCAAAAGATTTTCCCCGCAGATAAACCTGTTCCAACATAATTACGACGATGGTAATTACTATAAGCGGGAAGGCAATAGCCGTTGCTGCCTTCTCGTTATAGAAGGCGCTAAATTGGGTAAATATCTGGGTAGTAAGGACATTGACCTGGAGCAGGGATGGTACGCCAAATTCAGAGAGTGATAGCACAAAAACAATCATCATGCCGGAAAGAATGGCAGGGGCAATCAGGGGTAACGTAATCCTTCGCAATACCTGAAAGATGCTGCCCGTAATCAACCCGCTCTCCTCAAGTCGATGATTTACGTTTTTTAAGGCATATTCAGCTATTAACATCACAACAGGAAAGAGATTCATGGAGAGGATAAATGAGGCGCCATAGATACTGTAGATAAAATCTGAAATAGATTCGGGTAGGAGCAACGTATACTGAGAGAAAATGTTGTTCAAAAATCCCGTTTTACCCAGGAGGTTTGCCCATGCAATACCGGTGATATACGAGGGTATAATCAATGGTATGAAAAAACATATTTTGAAAATATTTTTAAGGGGAAGATGGGTTTTCGCCAGGAAAAAACCCGTAGGAATGCCTATGAGTGCGGATAATAGGGTCGTGGTGGAAGCGAGTATAAGACTATTGAAAATAACCGTTACATATTTTTGAGTTAAAAAAATATCATTGTAATAAACGAGTGAAAGTCTTCCATTTCCATAGATAGAGTTTCCAAACATCCATGCAATCGGCAGGAATGTTGAACAGATGAATATCGCAAAGAAAAAACCTAATGTCAATTTTCTTTGCATCTAGTATCCTGCCCACTGTTTAAGAAATGCACTAATCTCATCCAGCTTTACGGCAACATCGTGGTAATTAATATCCATACCTTTTATTGCGGCTATGGTTAGCACGTCCGCAGGTGTCTGCACATAGTGTCTCAGTGGCATCTGCGCACACATCGCAAACGCCAGACTTTTTTCAACCTCACTACTGACCAGATAATCAATCAATTTCTTCCCATTTTCCTGATTCGGGCTGTTTTTTATGAGACAAACCATATTTGGCATAATAAGGGTACCCATACCTGATTCATCTGGATATACGATTTTTACCGCACTTCCCTCTCTAACGGCTACATTAGCATCGTCCGTATCGGTAATACCTACCTTGACCTCTCCCCTTGCTACGAGTCGTCTTACCTCACTGTTTGAAGAAACAATCTTTACCCCGTTGGCTTTCAGATCATTCATAAATTTTCTGGCCTTTTCATCGCCCAAAATGATAAATAAGGCCGCCATGTGTACTGAGGTGGTACCAAACAATGGGTTTGCTATGGCTACTTGATCCCTCCACCTGGGTTTAGCAAGATCGAGTATGGACAACGGTCTTTCGTCCATACTTACCAGGCTTGAATTATAAAGAATGATACGGGCCCGTGCAGAAAAACCAGTCCAATGTCCTTCGGTGTCCTTGTATATCTTTGAGATGTCGGCTGCAGCGCTGGAAACATAGGGTGTTGTTAACCCCTTAATCTTAAGCAAAACAGGGCGTACTGGCTCTCCACTCCAAAATACATCGGCCTGTGGATTGTTTTTCTCTGCAATCAAACGATTGACCAATCCTGTGCTCTTGGTCTCTTCCGTATCATAGATAACCCTAATCTTTATTCCCGTCTTCTTTTCGAATTGCTGAAGAACGGGTTCTGAAAAGATCTTGTCTTCCGATGTATAAACAACCACCTCATTTCCCGCATAAGACATCTTTATGAACATAAATAAGGCAATGCATGTAACAGTAATAAATTTCATAATTCACCTCACTTTCTTGTTTTACCAATAAAAAAAGTTATACCCATGGTTATACCCCAATCCACACTTTCGCTATTTAACCCTGTAAATCCTGCAATGTCATATTCTACCTCCATTGGTCCTTCCCATACAAAACCTACCAATACCTGGTGATCTAGTATAGAACTCTCTATTTTCTCACCACTATATTCTGTTACAAAATGAAGTTTTTTATACAGAGGCATTGGTACATCAAAAATGACGCCATAAATAAAGAGACCACGTGTGTTGTGTTCAAAAGCATCTTTTTCTGTGCCTCCGCCCAGTGTCATATGGCACGTAAGTCTTTCTAAATACCAGGAAAAGATGCCTGTACCTTCGAAGTCCAATCCAGAGGTGTCTTTTTCTGTAGGAAATACAAAACCCGTCTCTGTAGCAAAGTTAGGAATCCAATCACTTCCACGCCACCAGACCTTCTTATAAAAGCCTGTAGTATTGGCAAATTGCTTCTCCTTTATGCCCAGCGTACCCACATATTCGCTATCAATGAGTTCACCTACAGTCTCCAGTACGATCTCACTATCCCACGGTAGCCCATAATTAAGGCGAATGCTTGGCACCTCAAAGGTTATTTCGTCAGGGCCGGGATGTTTTTGCTCATGGAGTCCAAATACCCCTAATTCTATTTCGATCACATTGGGTTCGACCACGTCCGCATCTGTCGTGACAAATGGTCTTAATGCAAAGACCTCTGCAGGTACAATAAATTCTGCCAGACCAAATAACACCATGAGTAACGGATTTTTCCACATATAATGTAGCGCAGTAATGTGTAAATAAATTACTCACCATTATTACCCATTGGTACTAACTTAATAATTGGGTGGCACGGCCAAACTTGTTTGTCCGTGTTTCAGTCTTCAGCCGTTTCCCATGAGAGATGGCCAGTCAGGACGTCCTCACGCGGAATGCTTATGTGTAGTCTACTTCGTTTCCTGCATCACCAGGTCATCAAAAAATGTATATGAATCCGACTTTGTCCAAAGACCGACACTCCCGCTATCGAAGGTGTCATCCGATACCTCAAATACCTTTGTGTTCTCAAAAAAACATTGAATCTTGTCTTCCTTGCAAACAACCTTGAGCAGGTGCCACTCGTTTGGTGTTACCTTTGTATTTTTACCTGCAATCTGCCTTCGGTTACCGTTAATTACCGTATATAACCGTACATTATTTTCTAAAGCATTGGCCCTGAGTACATAATAGTTATTATTATCTTTGTATCTAAAGACCAGTCCACCGGCCTGATCTGTCTTCCCACTGATAGCCCTGAATTTTACAAATGCCATAAAATCTTTATACGATACTCCGTCGAGTATCAAGAGTGGAAAACGATAATCCGTATCGTCCAATTTGGTTTGTACAACCACATTGTCTGCTGAAGGAGCATGTTCGATCTTCTTAACTATCCAATGTCCTGATTCACCTTTTCCTGTAAATGTACTTTGAAACCCCACTGGCAATTCATCGACTTTATTATCATCAAAATAATATTCCTTTCTTTCCCCAAGGATTTCTGATGTTGTAATTTTTTGTCCTTGCTGTGCATGGGCAGGACTTAATATTGACGAACTCAATAAACAAACGGTAAGCGCTACAAATAAATTTTTCATAAAGTTAACCTCGCTTTGAAAATGGTTACATGGATTCTTCGTTTCACTCAGAATGGCATACGGTGTTGTTTCTTTGGTCATTCTGAAGGAGTGAAGCGACTGAAGAATCTCGATATTGAATTACAAGTATAGTTTTAATTACGTTTGAGATCGGTCTCTATTTGAATATCTAAAACCCTCCTTTCTCTCAAGTAGTTGATATTACTGGTAAATCGTAGTGTGATTACTAATGAAACCAAATGTTCCCGGTAAAACTCGCCATCGGGCACTGCAATGGCGCAGATGTTATTTACCCGGTGGATCAATTACTGTGCCATCATTGTGACCTGTATTGAACTGGCGTGAAATCTCCAGTGTCTGGTTTTTCCACCAAGTATTCTCTTCCCTCTTACACCCGCCATGTTGCCAGAAGGTTGGCGCTATTACAAACAAATTTTTCGATCTCCGGCAGACAGTAAGGAAAGTACTTTGTATGCCGTTTGTTGAAGAGATTGCAACCGTCTGCAAGTTCCGGTGGAACATTGAAATGTATTTTAGCTGGTGGACGCCATCTAAAAGTTTATCGCCTTATTGCAAGAAGCAAAACACGGATTTATGGCACAAATACTTGACGGTCTCATAACCTAATAAAGGAAAGGTTAGTTATGAAAAGGGTCAGAGGATTGTGCATCAAAATACAAAAGAAGCCCTCCATCTCAAAAACGACCTACCGACTCTTTTCTGTCAGCAGGCAGGTCTTTTTATAATCTTAAAGAGCAAAAAATGGCACTCATACGCAATTACTTAACCGCACAACACGGATGTATACCAACAATTATAAAAAATAAAATTCATTGAAAAAACGCTTGAAAACAGGCATATCAAATGTTATAGTTTGAAATTATTATTGATATTCTTAGCTATTTCGTGATGGAATAAAACCTTTACCCCGCCTCACACGCTGGAGGAAAAAACATGTCGAAATACGGTAAATATGTAAAGTTTTTCCTTTTGATAGCCTTTGTTGGAATGTCGGGTTGTGCCGAGCTGAACGAGCTTAGAAATTTAAACAGAAGACAGGCAATCACGATACGAGACCAGTCTGAAGAGATTGCGAGGCTTAATCAGCAGTATTCATCCGTATCAGACAAGCTGAGGGCAAATGAAGAGGAAATGAATAAACTTAGAAAGCTTGCAAAGTCTATTGGTGAAGGTGTTTCCGTCAGAGATACGGTGGAAGGCCCCGTACTCCTTTTCCCTGAAAAAATACTGTTTGATTCAGGTATGGCTGCTATAAAACCTCATGGAGAGGGAGCCTTGAAGAAGGTAGCAGGATTTCTAAAGGAAAATCCGCAAATTTCCGTCAGGGTTGATGGTCATACTGACACAGACCCTATTATGCGAACAAAGCACCTGTGGGATTCTAATCATCATTTGTCTGCGGCGCGCGCATTAAGTGTATTTCATTTCTTGACTAAGAATGAAAACATCACCGAAGGGAGGGTTCATATTGCTGGTTTTGGCCCAAATCGCCCAATCGCATCTAATAGTACAACCACCGGAAAAAAGGAAAATAGAAGGGTGGAGTTTTTAATATTAACGAAAGTTGCTTCATTACCTCCCAAGGCATCTTCGCTAACCACAGAGCAAGATGTAGAGCTGGTGGAACAGCCGGAAGAGCAGGCACAAACAGAAACAGAGGTGCCAGAAGAGGATGAAGGAAAATAAGTTGTTTGAGGAAGTAGTTTCTTCCGGTAGCTTTAAGCTATCGGAAGAAACGTTGGTTTAGAAATTGTAGTAATAAAAATAACCAGACACACCAAACCTGCGTTATCCACAATTCGCAAACCAAGTTTCAAAACAACCCTGTTTTAAAGAGACGCTGTCACTTCAAGAATTCTAAATTGATTCGTTATACAGAATACTTATTAAACCTGTAGTATTGAAGTAACGATATTATTTTGTAACGTATTGGCTATTTTTTGTTTCATTTAAGTTTTGATAATTTATGAAAAATGTAAAACAGAATCAACCCCGCGTAACAGGGGAAACAAAAGGCAAAGGCACGAGTAAACAAATTAGTCCGGAGAAAGCAGGCAGACATGAACGGAGGGATTCAAACAAGGTATGGGAATTCTTTTGCTCGGTCAAACTGGCGGTAGTCATTATTCTGATTATGGTTGTGGCATGTATCTTGGGAACAGTGATCCTGCAAGAAAAAACTTTGGATGAATATGTTGCAAGGTATGGGTACGGGTTGGCGACTTTTTTCAGGTTTACACAATTAAATAATGTCTTTTACTCTCATTGGTTTTCATTTCTTTTAATTTTACTTTGTGCCAATCTTATTTGTTGTACCATTAAACGGTGGAGAAATACATTCCTGCAAACAGGTTTTATTCTTACCCATCTCAGTCTTATTCTCATATTGGCAGGGGGTGTTATAAAATTCCAGCTGGGCGTAAAAGGTGGGGTTAATGTTTATGAGGGAAAATCGGTAAATTATTTTCTTACACAATTGATTAATCGACAAGGGAAATTGGATTACGTCAAGAAGGATTTACCATTTTCAATTGCCTTAGATGATTTTATATTAGAAAAGAACGAACCAAAATTTCAACTTGTAACGTATGTGAAGAGTAAAGATCGGCAGAAAATACTAGATGTGAAGGTTGGGAAAAAACAACGTATCCCTGGTTCGGATTATAAAGTGACGATAAAGGACTATATCCCAGATGCAGAATTAAAACAAGAACCTGTAAATACATCAGACAAGCCTGACAACCCTGCCGTTTTTGTGAAACTGTTTGGTTCTGAGAAGGCTACTGCCGAGGGATGGTTGTTAGCTCATGATCGTAACTATTATGAGGATAAAAAACAAAATTTACGTCTGGAATATATCTGGGTGTCTTCACAGCAAGAGCTAGACAATACAATAAGTTCTACCGAAGGCACCACTGCAAAATTATCTGTTACAATATCTGGCGAGTATCGGGATTATCCTTTGGATTTAAATAAAGTTTTTAAATTAGAAGGAACAGATTATACCATAAAGATGTTACAATACGTGCTTAACTATGGGGATAAACGACCCCTGAGTGAACAGCCGCAAGATAACCCGGCTGTTCAAGTAGAAATCAACGGTCCGGAAGGCACTGAAACCCGTTGGGTATTTGAAAAATTTCCTGACTGGGATAAGATGCACCCGGCGAAATATAAAAACGTAAAAATAACCTGTAGTGGAATTGCCAGTACCTATATGGCGAAAAATACCATAAGAATTTTTCAGTCGCCTGAGGGAAAACAGGTAATTGTCTATATAAAGGACAAACGTGTTGTAGAAACTATACCGTGGGAATTGGGAGAAAAGTATACTATTGCAGATACCGGTAATCAGATTACGGTGTCTGATTATTTCCCATCCTTTGATTTTAAAAAAGAAGTTATAAAAAAATCAGATACGGTAGGAATACCCGCGATTTATGTTGAAGCTGAAGGGCCTGCTGGGAAAGTCGGGGATTGGTTGTTCTCCAACAATCAGTATGCCACCTGGTATACCGACAACAATCTTGCGCTTGTCTATGAATCCACAGGTGAATCGGTTAAACATTTTACAAGTAAATTGCGTATTGAGGAAAATGGACAAACTGTTACAGAAAAAACCATTAGGGTCAATGATCCTTTGAAATATAAAGGATACGTTATTTATCAATCAAGTTACGACCCAGAGGCTGGAACTTTTTCCGGGTTGCAAATTGCTAAAGATCCCGGTATTCCTGTAGTCTACACGGGTTTTGGGGCGTTGTGCTTTGGAGTTGTATTTATATTTTATATAAAACCATTTCTGCGTAAAAAGCAAAAAAAAGCGGCGGAGGGACAATAAATGAGTTTGATTAATATTACTTTGATTGTATATGTATTAGCAGCCATTAGTTATATAGTAAGAGAGATTTGGGGGTCCATGGCTACAAGATGGGCATCCCTTGGATTGCTCATTTTGGCATTCTGTCTGAATCTGACGCTGGTAGCAAAACGGTCTATAGAGGCTGGGCATCCACCCTTTTCTAACTTATATGAATCGCTCATTTTTTATGCCTGCTGCACGGCTTTCGTCTACATTATATTCGAATTTATTTATAATTTCAGGGTTGTTGGCGCACTGGCATCTGTCCTGACGATGTTGATATTGCTTTATGCTACGCTTCAGGATGATACCATAAGACCTATTATGCCGGCATTGAAGAGTAACTGGATGCTCGTGCATGTCGTTACCTATATGCTTGGCTATGCTGCTTTTGGTATTTCTTTTGTCACAAGTATTATATATTTAGTAGTCAAACCTTTTACCAAGAAAAGCAAAGATAGCAAAGAGGATGAAGATGGAAGAGAGATATTGCCGAGGAATTTTGATAAATTAAGTTATAAAATAGTTGCCTTTGGATTTCCCTTTCTCACCTTGGGTATGGTTACCGGTGCAGTTTGGGCAAAGAAAGCGTGGGGTGATTATTGGTCATGGGATCCCAAGGAAACGTGGTCTTTGATTACATGGCTTGCATATTTAGTTTATTTACATACCCCTCTGGTTTTACCTAAAATGAACATTAATAAATCAAAGGCCTCTGTTATTTTAGCATTCTGGTTACTCTTTGCTTTCGGGATAGTAAACTTTACTTTTGTGGGTTTAAACTATTTGCCTTCCGCCTCTGACAGCGAACATATTTACGGATCCAAATAAACCTTGAAGAATAAGCATTTGCTTATGGCAAGGGCGCATGTTTATATCAGCGGCAGGGTTCAGGGTGTGTTCTTTCGAGCTTCTACAAGAGACAAAGCACGAGCCTTTGACGTTAATGGATGGGTAAAAAATTGTTTGGATGGTAGGGTTGAAGCTGCCTTTGAAGGTGAAAAAGACGCCATCGATGCTATGGTACGTTGGTGTAGAAAAGGACCGAATGGCGCTTTTGTCGAACATATAGATGTCTGCTGGGAAGAATATACCGGAGAATTCGAAGAATTTTCGGTGGTTTATTAATATGCTTGATATTGTTACTACAAACTCAGGCGTTATTCTATCTATCCGAACCCAGCCAGGTTCAAGCAAAAATCGCATAATAGGCGAGTATGGAGGCCGATTAAAATTAGCCGTTACTGCATCCCCTGAAAAAGGGAAGGCAAACAAGGCCGTAATTGAACTGCTAGCCGATACGCTTCGTATTCATGAATCCTCTATCCATATCATTTCAGGTGAAACCTCTCGGGATAAAAGATTATTGATTGAAGGATTAGTCCTTCAAGATCTAAAATCATTATTAAACCAACAAGCCTAAGGAAATTATCCATTTGTATGGAATATAAAAAAACCCTAAACCTGCCCATTACCCAATTCTCCATGAAGGCGGATTTGCTCAAAAAAGAACCAGAAATCCAGGAGAGATGGGAAAAAGAAAAGCTCTATGAGCTGGTACGCAGGACACGAGCAGGCAGAGAAAAGTATATATTACATGACGGACCACCGTATCCAACCGGTGAATTGCATATCGGTACAGGATTAAATAAAATATTAAAAGACTTTATTGTGCGTTTTCATACGATGCAGGGATATGATGCACCGTATGTTCCTGGCTGGGACTGCCATGGTTTGCCCATTGAACACCGTGTAATGCAGGAAGTGGGTGAAGAAAGAAAAAATTTAACCAAGCCAGAGATTCGGAAAAAATGTAAAAAGTATGCGGAAAAATTTGTAAAACTCCAAAAAGCTCAATTTAAGGCCCTGGGGGTAATGGGGGATTGGGAATATCCATACCTGACCTTTGACCCTCGATATGAAGCGGGTATCATTGAGGTATTTGGAAAACTGGTAGAAAAGGGATATGTGTATCGAAGCAAAAAACCCGTCCACTGGTGCCCCAATGAACTCGGGCAAACGACCCTTGCCGAGGCAGAACTCGATTATAGAGAAGAAACAAAGAGCCCATCCATCTATGTAAACTTCAAATTCGATGACGATATTGGCAATTTGTTCAAAGGCGTAGATAGTAAAAATTCATACATCATGATATGGACAACTACCCCTTGGACACTCCCGGCAAATGTTGCAATTGCCGTCCATCCAGAACATGAATATACCGCCGTCCGTTACCGAAATCCAAAAAAGCAAAAGGACGAAGTTGCTGTCCTTGCTGACAAACGAATAGAATTAGTCATGTCCCTGGTAGGGGTCAAGGATTATGAATGCCTTGGTAAGGTCCAGGGGCGTTTATTGGAAGGTAAAAAATACAAACATCCTTTTATGGACAGAGCCGGTACTATTGTGTTGGCAGACTACGTAACCTTATCGGATGGGACGGGTTGTGTCCACACAGCGCCTGGGCATGGGCAGGACGATTATCTTACCGGCATCAAATATCATCTCCCTATGTTGAGCCCTGTAGATGAAAAGGGCAATTTTACTAAAGAGGCGGGTGAATTTGCCGGGCTCAGGATATTAGAAGAAGGAAACAATGCCATTATAAAAAAACTGGAAATGGTAGGGGCATTGCTTGATAAAAAAGAAATTGCACACTCCTATCCTCATTGCTGGCGATGTGACGATCCTGTTATTTTCAGGGCAACGGAACAGTGGTTTGTAAGCCTTGATTATAACAGCCTGCGGCAAAGGGTGTTGGATGAGATAAAACGGACGAAATGGGTACCTTCCTGGGGTGAGAGCAGGATGGCAAAGATGGTTTCGGAACGTCCTGATTGGTGTATCTCCCGACAGCGTTCGTGGGGTGTACCAATCCCTGCCTTTCATTGCACGCATTGCCGTCAGGTACTTATAAATACGAAGACCATAGATTATGTGAGAGATAAATTTGAGAAAGAAGGGGCCGACATCTGGTTTTATAAGGATGTATCCTATTTTTTGCCGCCTGACACGAAATGCTCTCAATGCGGGGGTGATCAGTTTCGACAAGAAATGGATATCTTCGATGTCTGGTTTGAATCTGGATCGAGCCACCATGCCGTCTTGCATAAGCGTAACGAATTGTCGTATCCGGCCGATCTTTACCTGGAAGGGACAGACCAGCACCGTGGGTGGTTTCAGCTTTCACTGCTTCCATCCGTTGGCGCATGGGATAAGGCGCCTTTCAAATCTGTTTTAACGCATGGGTTCGTTGTAGATGAACACGGTAAAAAGATGTCCAAATCCCGGGGGAATTTTATTTCTGTTGAAGATGCCGTAAAGGAATTCGGCGCAGATGTGCTCAGATTATGGACTTCGTCTTTGGACTATCAAAATGATATGAGCGTCTCCCGTAATTTAATCATCAGGTGTTCTGATGCCTACAGGCGTGTTCGTAACACGTTCAGATATTTGCTGAGCAACCTCTATGATTTTGATCCAAACGTGAACACGATATCTTATGAAGAATTATTGGAAATAGACCGCTGGGCATTGCATAAAACACAAGAATTAATAAAAGATGTTACATCCAGCTATGAATCGCTCCAATTGCACCGGGTTTTTCACAACATTTACAATTTTTGTACGGTGGAAATGAGCGCCTTTTATTTGGATATCCTGAAGGACCGGTTATATACCTTTGCAAAGAATTCAAAGGAACGGCGCGCCGCACAGACTGTTATGCAGTATATCCTGGTCGACCTGGTTAAATTATCCGCGCCGGTTATTGTTCATACGGCTGAAGAAGTATGGTCTGCGATCATTCATAAGGACGAAGATGTTTCCAGTGTCCATTTATCAACATTTCCAAAATGCACCGCTGCCTGGATAGACGATTCTCTGAATGAAAGGTGGGAGAAGTTGATTAATATGAGAACTGATGTGGCGCGGGAACTGGAAAAGATGCGCGCAGCCAAGTTGATAGGCAATTCATTGGAGGCGTCTGTCTGTCTTTATACAGAAAACGAAGAACTTTGGCAGTTCTTGAAGAGCTACGAAAAAGACCTTTCTATGATATTTATCGTGTCTGAGGTAAAACTGGATAGGAATATCACATCCAAGGCGGTGAAGGGGGAACTAACTGAAAATCTTTGGATAGAATGCAATGTATCGCAACACAAAAAGTGTGAAAGGTGCTGGAATTTGAGAGAGACTGTGGGATTAAACAAAGATCATCCCACTATATGTGACCGGTGTGTTACCGCACTTTAATGATTTTGATTGCTGGCTTTTGCTTCGCTAAAGAAAAGTCTTGATAAACAAATTGGTTTTTGATAAAAGTCAAGCGAGGCTTGGGATATCATAAATAAATTGTGTGGGAAGCGAATGGCATATTCCTTCCAAACAATGCTTATTTTAGTTAATATTTTATAAAACGCCTTTTCTGGAGAAATCCAGAAAAGGCGTTTTTTTGTTTTGAATGCTACTTGCAATGCGGCTAGTTTAAAGCTTCTTGAGCCTTGTAAGGAACTTCAAAAATTTAAAGGAGGCTGCAAGCTTATGAGAAACATATCTTTTAGAATCGCCTATGGTTTTTTAATTTTTTATGTCATTTTTGGTTTATGCTTAAATTTATCATTTGCACAGACCACTCCAGCAGCTACACCAACACCACCATACAATCCACCCTTTACATTGATAACGGATGATGCAACTGAGATAACATCAAATTCTGCAACTTTGAACGGAACAATTGTGTCGGATGACTCATATTACCTAGTATATTGTGTAGGATTTGAATATGGTACTGCAAGCAGGTTGTATACCAATTCTATGTGCGAAGGGGACGGACTCATGGTTTCAGGCACAAGGAGTGCAAGGATAAGTGGGCTTTCACCTGTTACAACTTATTACTACAGAATGTACACAGTAGAAAAACTTGGATCGGCATATGGAAATGAAGAATCCTTTACCACGTTAGCGGCAACGCCCGCTGTAACACCTACGCCTGTATGCGAAGCTGAATCTATAAAGGCATCTCCGCAAACACTGAAGCTTGAGAGAGAAGAGAACGGTGACGTAACGGTAACGGTGGCAGGCAGCGAAGGTTGCCCGGTTGTGGGTGAAACAGTAACGGCGAAGATTAAGTCCGGTAAGAAGCGTATATCGATCTCACCGCAAAGTGCAGATACGAACGTTAACGGCCAGGCCATAGTTACAATTACAGCTACGAAGAAGACCGGTAACGCAAAGGTCAAATTTGAGACCGCTGGTGGCTTGAAGACGACAGTAACCGTGAAGGTTAGAAACGAGTAATGCGAGACATAGCAGCCTCCCCGTCGAATTCAAATTCCCTTAAATTTTTTACCAAAATAATCGTTTGTTTTTCGTAGGTATTTCGGGACGGATATTCATTCTTTTTAATTCTTGATATTTATTGGAAAGAGTGAACATGAAACCCCCTTTTTGTTTTTTATAAATATATGGGGATATAGTAATGTGTCGTGTCTCTTGTTTTTCACCTCCCATTTTATGCCGTACCCCAAGTCTTCCTTAAAATAAAAACATTCCGAAATGGGCAAAAATAGACAAGAATTAAATTTTCTTGAATGCTTTAAAATTACTGGTAAAATCAAAAGAAATCTAAAAAGGTAAAAATACGCAAAAACACCCGAAAAGCCTGGATAGATTTGACAGAATATTTCTCAATCATTACGATGAGATTTTGCTTTTTATTTGAATGATTTGTCACAATTTATACCGTTAGGTTTGCCCGCTACCATGGACAAGATTCAGGTAACGACACATTCTCATGCAGAGTTTATCGATATCACACCGGAATTGAATAGCCTTCTGGAAAAGCAAGCGACCAAAGAAGGGATATGTTATGTGTACATACCCCATACCACGGCTGCTGTCACGATCAATGAAAATGCAGACCCTTCGGTTCGGAAAGATATATTAAATGAACTCAATAGAATGGTGCCCTGGAGTGGCCGCTATACCCATATGGAAGGGAATGCCGCTGCACATATCAAAGCCACCTTAGTAGGTTCCTCAATATCTGTGCCTATCACCGGTGGTAAACTAGCCCTTGGTACATGGCAGGGTATCTATTTTTGTGAATTTGACGGACCCAGACGCAGAGAAGTTTTTGTACAAATGATTAAAAGTGAATAGCGCTCAAATCAAACCAGGGGTTGCACAGAACTGTCGCTGGAGTATAAAGGATACGATAAAGGTATTTCTCGTATACGTGATCCTCATGTTTGTTGGAATGCCGATCATCATACGATTTCTCAACACAATACTCGGTTTCAATATTCTAAACAACATTGGACAGCGGAGTCTGATTTTATTCATTTCCCTTTTTACGAATGTTTTGATTTGCTCCTATGTGTTTTACATTGTCTGCATTGAACATCGGCAGTCAATTACTGCCTTGGGTTTGTCTATAGCAAATTTACCGGGAAATATAAAACAAGGCATTAAACGATATGTAATCACACTTCCCCTCATAATGTTTGCTGGCTTTGTCATCAATCTCATCTCCAGCTATTATGGGCAAGCTCCGGAAATGCAAGATGTCGTTCGGTGGGTACTGGAAGAAAAGTCACTCTTCATCCTGGCGAGTTTGATTTTTTTTGGGATTGTCGTTGCCCCAATTATTGAGGAAATTATGTTTCGTGGGTTTTTGCAACCGGCATTGAAAAATTCCTTTGGTGGCCGATATGCCATTGTGGTAACAGCATCCCTTTTTGCAGCAGTACACATGGACATGTTTGCCTTCTTACAAATATTTATTCTGGGAATGCTCCTTGGTTATTTATATGAGAAGACACAAACTCTCATAGCATCTATCGTTGTACACATCTTACACAATTCATTAACCCTGGTTTTTTTACTCTATTTTAAATATTATTTGAAAGGAAAGGTTCCGGTATTCTAACTGAAAAACGGTAACAATGTAACTTTTTGAAAAATCTTAATAAAATTAGGCATTACCGATCTTTGTCAGGTTGAAGTATTTGCCAGCATCAAACATCCCCCTGAATTCTGTCTTGATAGAGGAGACTTCTTCTCTTCCCTGTAAAAAGAGGGGACGGCTGTGTGTCTCATGTGAGAAAATGCTTTGCTCTTACTGAAATACACGGCATGTACCGGATAGTTCTTTCAAAAAACAAATTGTTACAATAAATGAACTCCTGGAGGCACTATGTTTAAAGATGTCGATGAACAACTAGAGGTCATACTGCGCGGAACGGTAGACATTGTTACAAAAGAAGAATTGATAAAGAAACTGAAAAGATCATACGAAGAGAACAAACCGCTCCGTATAAAGTTAGGGCTCGATCCAACAGCTCCGGACATTCATATCGGAAATGCCATCCCTATCCACAAATTGCGTTCTTTCCAGTCACTCGGCCATACCGCTATCCTCATCATTGGAGATTATACAGCTACGGTGGGAGATCCTTCAGGAGTCAACAAAACGCGTCCCATGATTACGTATGAAAAAGTACTGGAAAACGCCACGACCTATCTTTCGCAGGCGGGAAAGATTCTCGATTTGAAGAAGACAGAGGTCGTGTATAATAGCGAATGGTTTAAAAAGATGACCTTTCATGATGTCATCCAACTCGCTGCAAAGATGACTGTCGCCAGAATGATGGAACGTGATGATTTTACCAAGCGCTACAGTGCCGGTATTCCCATTAGTGTCCACGAGTTCATCTATCCCCTCATGCAGGGCTATGATTCCATTATGGTAAAAAGTGATGTAGAGCTAGGCGGAACAGACCAGTTATTCAGCCTGCTTGTGGGAAGGGATCTGCAAAGGGATGCAGGTGTGGAGCCACAGGTTGCTTTGACCACGCCACTCCTTGAAGGAATTGATGGAAATAAGAAGATGAGCAAGAGTCTGGGGAATTATATCGGCGTTACTGAAACTCCTACTGAAATGTTTGGGAAGGCCATGTCTATCCCTGACAATCTGATGCACAAGTATTTCGAACTTGCAACAGACTTGAGTATCAAAGAAATTAACCATCTCCTTAATGTCCACATCCACCCGCGTGCATCAAAGGTATCTCTGGCCAAGGCAATTGTTCAACGCTATCACGATAAGAAGGATGCAGAGGCGGCCTCTGCGGAGTTTGATCGCATTTTTAAGGAACACGAACTTCCCGATAAAATTCCTGATGTTGAAATATCGGGTGAAGAGCTAACCGATGGCAAGATATGGGTTGTCAGACTTATCGTCCTGTGCGGATTTTCCGCTACCAACGGTGAGGCGCGGCGATTGGTCCAGCAGGGTGGGGTAAGCGTAAATAATGATTCCGTTAACGATCCTACGCTGAATATCGAGATAAAAACTGGCATGATTCTCAAGGTGGGAAAGCGCCGATTTGCTCGGATAGTAATGAAAAAATAGGTTGCAATCCGGAATCCAGCAGTCAGGAGTCAGAATCCAGGAAACAAATTGAAACTTGGCCGCCTGAATTCTTTTATTCTGACTTCAACTGGTATGTTATATAGTTTTCCTTAGTTTTTGGTGGTGAAAATGGATAATGCCCTCATTGTCTTCCTCAAGTATCCTGAACCTGGACGAGTAAAGACCCGACTGGCAAAAGGCATCGGTGATGCGAAGGCATGTGCAATTTACAAGCTACTGGCAGAAGGTGTCATGAAAACCATTTTCTCAAAAAGTCCAGACATGTATGATGTTTACATCTTTTTTACTCCTTCTGACAAAGAAAATGAAATCAAAGCCTGGTTAAAGTCCTTCATCAACAATGATCCGGAAGGAGACGTGCGTTATATACCACAAGAAGGCTATGACTTAGGGGAAAGGATGTCTTATGCCTTCAAACAAATGCTCCGAAACAAAGGTTATAAACGATGTACAATCATAGGAACAGACTGTCCGGGGATAGATGGCACATTAATTGAAAATGCCTTTGAGTTATTAAAGGAAAGAGACATCGTCATCGGGCCATGCAGGGATGGAGGTTACTACCTCTTAGGCATGTCAACACTTGCGGTTGATTTGTTTGTGAATATTGACTGGAGCACGGATAAGGTATTTAACCAGACAATTGAAAAAACACGGAAAAATAATTTATCCAGCGGTATTCTAAAGACATTGGCAGATATTGATACACAAGAGGACATCAGGTGCTTACCAAAACTATTTTGTCATTCCCTGCTCAAAACATACAGGGACAAGTTTTAGCAAAAGTTTCAAATCTGTAGTTGTAGAGTGAAGAGCCTCTTCGCTCTCCAGGAATGTTAAGGAATTTTAAATATCCCCCATAATCCCCCACGTAAACTTGGGGAGACAGGGGGGTGGTGGCCAAATACAAGTTGCCGAATGCCTAAATTTTTATTGTTTTGATGTGCTCTCTTATAAAATGGTTGAATATAAAAAAACTAAAAACACGACTACGTTTATACATGATACGAGTTTTGACTCCAAAAGGATCGATGACCATTATCTCATCGAGGCATATATTCCCGAAGAGTACAATTTGAAGATTACCGGAGAAGGCCTTCAATTGGTGAACAGAAATGAATTAAGACATCCTGTTGGGGTTGTTGCGGCGCGGTCTTTGCGGTACTTCAGTACAAATGGCGAAAGTTTTAACATCTTCCGTATACGAGATATGGTTGTCTGGCGGCTCAGGCATATCTATAACAGTTTCAACTGGTGGAATGCCTACGTGGTAAATGCAGAGGGTGAACGGAAATATATGCCCATGTTATATATAGGAGAAAAATTCGGTACTCCAACGGGAAATGAAGGTGAAGCGGATATTGTGCCGAGCGCATTTGAAAACGACCGGTGTATCGTCAATCAAGGATGCAGTGGCGGGGCAATCTTTGCCGTTGGATACAGTGAAAGAGGGGGGTTATTTAATTCTCCCGATATGTATGGAGTCAAGACGATTGTTGGCAATAAGTATACAGGCGCTGGCGTTAATGTGATCCATGGTATTACAAAAAATTTAAGGTTTATGGCAGAACACACATTAAAAGCCAAAGGCAAGGAGATTTCTCCAGAGAGTATTCATGATGAAATCAGGGAGATGAAGATTGTTATCCTGGACAGGCCAAGGCATGAGAAACTCATTAAGACGCTCAATGGGCTTGGCGTCCAATTAATTCCCGTTTCGGATGATGATCTCACGCCCACCCTTGCCGTTGCGAGAAACGAAGTCGACCTCATCACCGGTGTAGGTGGGATTCCCGAAGCAATATTAAGCGCCATTATTATTGAAAGATTAGGCGGCGAAATGAGCTTAAAAATATTACCTGCTGATGTAGTGCAGAATGAAAAGTTATTGGGGAAATTACATAATTGGAATCTCTTCAAGAAGAACGAAATAGATATTTTAAGGAATTTTAAAATCGTACGACCAGGTACAGAGAAGGAAGGTGAGAGGACATGGGATACCGTCTGGACTTCAAAGGATTTGGCCAAAGGTACAGATATGGTTTTCACGGCCAGCGTCATTAAAAAGACTCCGTGGATAAGGTTCCCAGATGGGAGAGAAGTTCCAGGAGTAAAATTAGAACCCGAAACGGGAGAGACAACAGTACATGTAGTTCGTATTGCTGGCAATAATCTTGAAATTGTCCCTGTCATTTATACGACAGCGATTAGTAAATGTATAAAGCGATATAAGGAACTGGCAGAATCTCGTGGCAGGGAGGATAGGGATTTGATCGTCCAATTGGGAGAGGCGTATGCAGAGTTCGGCATGTTTCAAAAGGCAAAAGAATGCATACAAAAAGCAAGGACGTGCGAAAACCTTCATGAGGATTTCCTGCAGAAGTGTGATGCCCTGTACGAATATATTGAGGGGTTGGATGCCCTTACGAACAAACCTGTCCAAATACCAGAAAATTTAATAGAACATTTTAAAAAGGTATGTCATTTAGGACGGAAAGACGATGTTTGGCTTAAATCCAAGATAATGATTAAGAGGTTTTTTGAGTACCTTGGGGATAAGCATTATCATGACCGACACTACGAGACGGCCCTTGCATACTATAGCGAGGCATTACATTACAGCCCGCAATTAAGCCTCTACCGTAAAGTGAATTCTATTCAGATGAAAGATATGCTGGAAGAATATTTTAATCTGATTGACAACATATACAAAGAACTCAATTATCAAGAGTCAGGAAATTTGGAAAAATACAAGTTAGGAACCGCATTGGAAGTTTTTTATGGTAATGAGGGGCATTTAAAATCCTCGTGCAGAGAACCATGGCTTATCTTCTTCAGGAGAACTGTATTACACGGAAAAAGGCCTTCGTACAAATTAGCCATTCTTGTTAAATTATTACGATTATATAAGAAGTTGAATGGCGCAAAGGATGATGAACTCTCTCTCTTCTTACATAAAGAATTCAAAATGATGAAAGATGAAATAGATTGTATTCTCAAATACAAGAGAGAAAATAAGAAATTTAACTCTGTGAGTGAACTCTATCGTGTAAAGGGTCTGAATTTGGAAAGCCTGTCAAAATTACTTCTCCCGCCAGTGATCATAGAAAGTCAAAATGAATTGGAAGATGCCGACATCCCGCTGAGTATAAGCCTTGTTGAGGTGATGGAAAAAAGATATAAAAATATGCTGGAGGAACTGAAGGAAGGATTCCGGAAAGAGGCGCAAGAACATTCGTACGCAATGGCAGAGGCATATCACTATTTGGGTCTGGCGCTTTATGATGTCGGTGATGATGAGGGTGTAAAAATATATTATGAGAAGGCACTCACAAAATTTCATGAGATCATAGAGAAGTTTGAGGGGATAACACCGGTTAATGCTCAATATCGTATTGGCAATCTCTATGAAGAATTAGCCTTGCTCTACGAGAAAGAACAGAGAGAGTACTATAAAAAGGCGATAGATGCCTATGCACGTATCGTAGATGAACAACAATCAGCAAAGCTGTTTGGTTCTATACGCGAGTTGGTTCCGGTCAGAATAGAACAGGCTAAGGAAAAGGCGACATGTTTAAAGAGAGAATTGTCGACAATAGCGACCAGCATCTGACCTTCTGTGCGAAAGCAGGAATCTAGCTTTCCTTTTATTTCCTGGATTCCCACGTGCGTGGGAATGATACAAAGGGACAGGATGTTACCTTATGTAGTGTCTGAACGAAAACGCACTTTTTGTAAAAGTGCGAGGGCGATTTTTTCCTTACCAAGAGATCATTTTAAAATTTGAGGTTGGGTTTTTGCTGAAAATACGGTTCTTTTACACGTTTCCCTTGTTTTCCCCT
>JAUQXU010000463.1 GCA_030837935.1 Candidatus Brocadia sp. | reverse complement strand
AAAGTCCACAAGAGATAGCTTGTTGTCGGTTACCTTAATAGCCTTTTCGTTCTTTAAGACAGTAAGCGCAGCAGTAAACAAAAGAGGATGCATTTCATCACCAGAGACTGGTTTCCGGGGGGGCTCTCCAATTCCTGCTTTTACAGTTTTTTGCGCAGGCGTAAAGCCTGCGGCAGCCAATGTCTTGAGATGGGTCTCTTCGATACCCATTTTTAAAGGGTTTTCTTTATGAAATACCTTAAGGATATTCAATATCTGTTCCTTTAATGAAGCGATAATATCACGATGAACAATAACATCTTTGCCATCGATAACAAATTTGAGAAGTAACCCCTTTTTTATCAATGCTGTTATAACGTTCTGAGCAACTGAAGGGTGAATATTGACTTGCCTGGAAATGTCATCCATGGTAGGGGTGAACTGCCTTTCGCCCCTACTAACGCTATTATTCAAATAAACTTGCTCTACAATATCGAAAAGTTTTCCACTGGCAAGAATTTTCAGGGTCTTAAGCGTATCTTCTTTAAAACGTTTTAATCGGGCTGTATTGTGTCTCAGAACCTTGCCGCCACCAATGGTGTAAGCCGGAGAATAGGAACGAATAATGAACCGGTCTTCTCTTTCGGTGGTAACAAGATTTTCTAAGAGGAATTGGCACAAGGCCTCTTCACCTGGTTTTAATGTGTCTCTATCCAGCAGAATAACACGCGCCATCACCTCTGAGGTATTTAAGTGAAACCGGATACGCGTCCTGTTTTTCAAGGGGTTTTTTGCGCTTCTTATCAACCGTAACGAGGCATCAACGATGTTCGTGGGTTGTAAGTAGCCCGGAACAGAGAGTTCATAACCACGTCGTATTTCAGTAGATTTAACACCAGACAGATTGATTGCTGCCCGTTGTCCTGCAAAGGCGGTATTGACCCGTTCTCCGGTTACTTCAATTCCTCTCACGCGTAAGATTTTTTTGATGGGTAATATTTCAATTTCATCCTCTGCGGAAACTTGGCCACCCAGAATAGGACCGGTGACAACGCATCCATACCCGGAGATGGTAAAAGACCGATCGATGGGCATACGAAAAAGACGAGTACTACTTTGGGTCTGTATCTGTGCGCTAAGTTCTTGTATGGTCGTCTTGCAGGCCTCAATCCCTTCACTGGTGACCGCAGATACGGGTATGACAGGCGCATGCTCCAGCGACGTACCCGTCACAATGTTTTTGATGTCTTCCTGCACGACTGTCAGCCATTCATCGGTGACCAGGTCTTTTTTCGTTAAGGCGATAAGCCCGTGTTTGATGCCCAGAAGGTTTATGATCTCCAGGTGCTCAATGGTTTGAGGCATGACGCCGTCGTCAGCCGCAATAACGAATAAGACGAGGTTAATGCTGGTGGCGCCTGCCAGCATGTTTTTTACAAAACGTTCATGTCCAGGCACATCTACGATGCTGACCCTGCGGTTTGAACCGAGGTCCAGATAGGCAAAGCCTAAATCAATAGTTAATCCACGTTTTTTTTCTTCGGGCAGCCTGTCGGTATCAATCCCCGTCAATGCTTTAACCAGGGATGTCTTTCCATGGTCGATATGTCCTGCCGTCCCGATGATTACATGTTCAATATGATGTGTGCCAGCAGGTTGTTGATAAATCGTCTGTTTCATAGATTATAATATTATCCCGCAAAAATTTAATAGGCCTTTATTATAAATGCAAAAATTCAAAATGCAAAATGACAAATTGAAATTCAGAGGTGATTCAAGGGATGAATTTGCAGATATACCTGGGAAATAAATGAGTATTGCAGCTATAGAACCCAGCAATTGCCCTCTGTGTCTATAATAGTTGGATACTTTCCCATGCATAGTTTACTGTAGGGTGAGAAGGAAAATATTTATGAAAAAGAGTAATGCCATGAAACGAGAAACACTAACTTCAGCCTGTAGCTACTACGCCAGTGTTTTACGCTACAATCGACATACCCAAAAAAGTAAACGAACGAAAAACTACTAGGATAATTGAAATATGAAGGTCTGACCCAAGGCCTTTTTATAATTCCATATAATTAAGGTCTAACCCATGTCCTTTATTTATTTTATTTATTCTTTGCTTTGTTACACAATATCTGATATTATTTTGAAAGTTGTTTGATTGTAATTTAAAGTCGTTTTATATATTCGCGTTATACTAGGGCTACAAGGTTACAACTTTGTGGCCTTTTTTATTTTTGTAATTTTGTTCATGTAAGAGGGGGTGATTTTAGTATGGCAAACGGATCCGTGAAATGGTTCAACGACAAGAAGGGCTTCGGTTTTATTTCCCAGGAGAACGGAGATGATGTTTTTGTACATCAGACTTCTATCCAGGGTGAGGGGTTTAGAACCCTTGCAGAAGGAGATAAGGTCGAGTTCGAGGTTATGAAGGACCAGAAGGGCTACAAGGCCACAAACGTAGTCAAATTATAAGGTTATTAAAAAGCGCACTCTTATATTTTAAAGAATAATGATTTATAATAAATATGTTGCATAAAAATATGGAGTAGTCACTTAACTTATCGTTATAATTACGACGTGAAAGCCCCAATATCGGTAAAAGGATATTGGGGCTTTTTGTTTTCTGTTTAAAAAAATTTTCCATTCTATAACATCTTTTGTACGCAAAAACACCTGATAATGATTCCCCATGAAGACAAAGGCAAAAATCTCTAACTGAAATTTTACCGAGGCCCTTTCCAGACATGCAAAATATTTCTCCCGGGCAGCTCCTATCGACATGACATGATATAGTGCACCTTCATAGTGTATTCTCCACGGTAGCGCCATAATAACTTCAAAATGTGCTATTGTTTTACCATCTTCAAGTATATTCTATAATCGAGGTCCTATCTGATGTCCTCTAATACGGTTGTTAGATTTATTTTTTTCTGAAGCTAAAACGAACTTTTCTCCATACATTGACTCATATTCAATAATAAGTTCTGTACGGATTATAGCATTTTGAATATCTTGAGGTGTAATAACAGTTGGATTTTCAAAAAGTATTCCAACTATTTGCCTTTTTTCATTTGCCGCCATTACATAACCAACATTAAAGTATAATTGGTCTGAACGATATGCATATGATGGAAACAATATTTTTAGTGCCTTTTTTATTGGTTCTGATTTTTCTCCTTTGATAACTTCTCCATCAACCTTTATAATAAATTTTTTAATAACTGCTGGCCCGATGCCATTATTTATTAAATCAATTGAATACAAACCTTTTTCAGGGATATAATCGTGCGACCAAGTTGTAAGATGCGGTTTTACTGATATTCGGTTATGAAGTCTTGTTAAATATCCCTGCCAAACAGAAAGAAAAAGAGCACATAGGGCAATTATTGAACTTGCAATACCCGTAAACATTTCCCAATTTATTGCTTGACCAGTTTCCATATCTCAATGTTGTAATCTAACATTAAGTATTTTAACCGTAGTTGAGCGGGATAATAAAACCATACCGATTATACCTGAATCTGTGAGACGAGAAAGAAGCTTATCCTTCCCTCTTCGCTAGCTCAATTATGGATAAAATACCGTTGAACGAAGCAGTTGCCCCCCACACTATGGGGATTCAATCATACGGCTTCTATGTAAAATGCTTTTTTGTTACTTGTGTAGTTGATATTTGTAAATAATGCTTTGGGAAACATCATGTTTTTCCGAAGATATTTTGAAAATTCAGGTATTCTTTAAAGGTATACTGAGAAGGTTCATAGATCGTGATTTTATTTTGAAATTCCTAACGATAAATTTAATACTATTCAATGAAAGCGCTATAGTAGTACTGTGTAAAAATTTCTTTTTTTAGTAAGTTTTTTCACAACCCCTTCTCCCCCTTTGCTAAGGGGGATTTGCTTGCAGCGTAACCGCGCTATGAATCCCGTAGGGATGAAATGATTATAGAAGATTGCATAAAAAACCGACGATAAACCCCTAAGGGGTGATATATAATCGTTTTTCCGTGAAATGGCCCGGCGTGTCCATTATGTCATCCCTTTGGGATTGG
>JAUQXU010000462.1 GCA_030837935.1 Candidatus Brocadia sp. | reverse complement strand
ATAAGATCTTCTTCAACGGCGACAGAGGATTTCTGCTTGTTCATTTTTGAGGAGACTTATCTTTAAATCATACAGATTTCATTGACGTCTAATTGTGATACTCTCAAATGGTATCATAGAAACTGCTTTAAGAAAATTTCCTGCTACCCAAACTAAATATATCATAATTGGCTGGTTCACAAAACAATAAAACAACTCCGCAGGAGGATAAAATCATCATAAGTTTCAGAACTATTACCTCTCGATGTTTTTTGTTGAAAGATAACGACTCTTCATAGTTATACTGCACACGGTATTGCGATTGGAGGTCTTTTCTGTATAATAAGTATTATGTTTACATCCTGGTACTTTAGTAAGCGTGCAAAACAAGTATAATCAGAAAAAGATTTTAACGACATTGATAGAAAATCTGTTAATTTAGGGAAAAAAACACAACAATGAAACATATTGTAGAACCAGATCTGATGGCTGTAAATAAACTGCTCCAGGACTTAACAGCCGCGGAGCGGATACGCTGGGCAGTGGAAACCTTTGGCAGGGATGCCGTGCTGTTGAGCAGTATGCAGAGTTCGGCCTCTGTGCTGATGCATTACTTTTATAGCATGGAACTGGAAAATGAGATACTCTTTGTAGATACAGGATATCATTTTCGCGAAACTTTGCAGCTTCGTGATGAATTCATGCGACGTTACAAATTAAATATTGTGACGTTGTATCCAGAATTAACCCCGGAGCAACAGGAAAAGAACTTTGAAAGGAAATTATATCTCTTTGCCGATGGTCAGAAAGAATGCTGTCACTTGCGCAAGACAATTCCATTCCTCAATTATATCAAGCAGTACGGGCGTAAACTTGCAATGGTTGGTTTGCGTCGCAGCGAAGGAGGCAGGCGTGCCAGGTTGTCCCCCCTTATTCAAGATCCACGGACTGCGGGATACACCCTGCATCCGATATTCGATTGGACGGACGAACAGATTCAAACGTACCTTCATCAACATAACGTACCTGTACACCCCTTGCATAAACAAAACTATCCCAGCATCGGATGCGAATGCTGTACCACACCAGTCGAACCGGGTGAAGACCCACGAGCAGGCCGGTGGCGACATCTGGCAAAAGCTGACGACGAAGGACCGAAGTATTGCAATATCAATTGTTCAGATGGCTCAGGGATTTGACATGTCAGCAGACGGAAATCTTCGGCTGCCACATATCCCAAAAAACCGCTTAAATAAAATAAAAATTCCTGCACAATCAAGCCAAAGTTGACTCGTATATTTAAGCAAGGAGAAACCACATGGAATACATCAACATCCCAGGAACGGAATTGCATGCTTCGCGGATTGGTTTGGGAACATGGGCCATTGGTGGCTGGATGTGGGGTGGAACCGAGGAACAAACATCGATCCGCACCATCCATAAAGCGCTTGAACGGGGGATCAATCTGATCGATACCGCGCCAGTCTACGGTCAGGGTCGTTCGGAAGAGATTGTTGGAAAGGCGATAGAACTATATGGCAAACGCGAGTGTATTATTATTGCTACCAAGGTCGGTCTGGATTGGAGCGGGAAAAATGTTGTTCGCAACTCCACAACGGATCGCATATTCAAAGAAATTGAAGATTCCCTGCAACGCCTGCGTACCGATGTCATCGACATATACCAGGTACACTGGCCAGACCCCTTGGTTCCCATAGATGAAACCGCCAGGGCCATGCAACAGCTTTATCGGCAAGGCAAGATTCGCGCTATTGGTGTGAGTAATTACTCGTTAAAACAGATGGATATCTTCCGCCAGGCCGCACCACTTCATGTTGTACAGCCACCATATAACATCTTTGAACGCCAGATAGAACAAGAGGTGCTGCCCTATGTTCACAAACACAAGTTGAAAGTGCTAACCTACGGCGCCTTATGCCGGGGATTGCTCACAGGAAGGATGAAACCCGATACGCAATTTACAGGAGACGATCTGCGCAAGGTCGATCCAAAATTTCAACAACCACGATACGGTCAGTATCTGGATGCAGTCGCTCAGCTTGAGCGTTTTGCCCGCGAGCGTTTTAAGAAGAGTGTGTTGGCACTGGCGGTGCGCTGGTTGCTTGACCAGTCTGACGTAAGTATAGCCCTGTGGGGCGCACGCAGGCCCGATCAGTTAGATCCTGTAGACGAGGCGATGGGATGGGCGATTGATGATATGTCGCGCAAGGCCATTGATCAAATCGTGCAAAAGACCATTAAAGATCCGGTTGGGCCGGAATTCATGGCACCACCATTGCGTGAGGACGTTACCTGAAACGTATTTTTCATGCAAAAGCATAGGCATTTCTCAATATTGTTTGGGGCAATGATTAAGTTAGAAATGGTATGGGGTATCGCAGATATCCTGAACGGCCTGATGGCGGCACCAAACCTCATTGCCCTGATAATCCTGTCACCGGTCGTGGTGCATCTTATCCGCAATTTCGAGGGTATTTTTTCCAATTTCCAGAAGTCAGACTGAGGCACACAAAACCCTGTTCAGGACAAGTCTTTTTCCATTGATTAGGGCAGATATCTGGCGAGGCAAAACCTCAGACAGATAACACGCAGTTGTAAGGTTTGACATTTTAAAATTCTCTGATAATCACTTTTTTATCAATCTCTCTCATTAAATCTTCGATGTCTTCATTTTTTGGTTCCTTAAAAGTCTCACCTACCTGATAATGAAATATCGTACTGACACTTTCTTTAAACATATCCTCTGTTGATTTTGGCAGGTCTATCAACCTGACATCGATGTTGCTTAATAAATAGGTTATCTGATCAAAAAGGACACTGGTTGCTACCCCAGAATGAATAAACGAATGCCGATATAAATTGCTTTCAATACCATGCATAAATCCCTCAATTTGAGTGATTTGATTTTGCAAGAGAAGAATCGCTTTTTCCAAATTTTCTCTCAGGAGTTGGGAACTTTTTAAATAGTCAATATGAATATTCGGTTCCCTGGATATCTTTTGGTCTTTATTTCTGGTATACGATGAAATACGGTCTTCTATGTTTTTAACTTCGCTGGTTAACCGATCAAACTTTTCTTCCATGGCTTCAAACTCTGATATATTTTTATAATAACAGGTACCTTTTAGTTCTTCGTGGAAATTTACACTCTGTGCCAAAAAGTCCTCTAATTCTTTTGCGCTATACGAAAAAAACTCAGTTTCATTTTTAAAGGTATCGATCTTTCTCATTTGGGTTCCTTTTTCAGCAATATTTTGAAGACCCGTTTTGATGTCAATGATGGTCCTGAAAACAGGATTTTGATTTAGCTTCGATATAATAGCGGTGGCAGATTTATTTTTATTTATAATAAAATCTTCCAGGGAATGAATCGTGTTTATGATTTCCGGATACGTGCTTTCCTTTAACGGTTTATCAAACAGAAGTTTTTGTAAGTCTCTTAATATTCCTCGAATGGATTCTTGCTCCTTTGAAGTCTCTAATATTCCCCACTCGGTTAGTTCTTTATAAAGAATTTCAAATTTGTTTGATTCGGCAAAAATAGCGCCAAATGGATCCTGAGTATCTTTTTTGCTTTCGATAGTCTTGATTAATTCTTTTAGTTGATCAAGGATATTGGACAAATTTGCTAGCAGGGGTACACACCTTCTTGCTTCTAAGAAGGCATCGTTGCCGGTAATAGTCTTTAACTTAGATAATTTTTCCAAATTTTCCCTGAATTTGATCATGAGTCTTTGAACATCCTCTTCCTGCCCTGTTTTTAAAACTTGGTCCTGCCGAAAAGCTGGTTTTGCGGAGATCTCGATTGTTACAGAAAAAATTGACTCGATACATTTTTTGACAATCGCACCAAATTTCTTTGAGGATTTTCCTGCAAATTCAATCACATCGTGGGTGTTGTCAGCAGTTTCAGTTTTCGTGTTTCGTATTGTCAAAAAATCAAGATATGCAAGAAGTTTGCTAAAGGAATTCAATAGTTCCTGGTAATCACTTTGCAACAACGGATGATTCGAAACTATTTGCAGCTTCTTCAGTTCGTTATAATTTGCTGTTAAATTTTCTTGCTCATTGTAAATATCTGGTTTGTGTTTTGATAATTTTTTCGCTAATCTTGCAATAAATTTTTCAATACAGTTAGCATAGGTTAAAAAGAGGCTATATTCTTCAAGAAGCTTAAATTGACTATTTAGTCTGTTAGCTGCAGAATAGACGTAACCTGCATATGCCGGCATGGCCTTCCAGTTATTATTTTCTATGATATGTTCGAGCCTCATTAAATCCAGGAATAAGCTTTCATTCGACAATAATGGATTGTCCGTTGTAACTATGTGATTAAAGATGTCGGCGAAGAAACCAAGATTATCAATCTTTTCCTCAACCATT